>JAGLGH010000361.1 GCA_023144115.1 Nanobdellota archaeon
GATAATATCCTGCAGCCACTCCGACTGCATCCTCCTCGGTGTAGTCATTGGGCTGACCATAGTTATCCCATCCTTGGCAGGTCACGTTCCCATCTGACAGCAGGAAACAGGCATGATATCCTCCTGCAGCCACTCCGACAGCATCCTCCCCGGTGTAGTCAGTGGACTGACCATCGCCATTGTCTCCTTGGCAGGTCACGTCCCCATCTGACAGCAGGAAACAGGTATGAAATCCTCCTGCAGCTATCCCTGTTATCCCATTCTTATAGCAACTGCTGCCTACTGAATCACAACATGTCCCATCATAAGCATATACAGAACTAACGAACAATACTAAAATAGCAATCGTAAATAAAATCAATATTATCTTTTTCATTATTTCACCTCATTTCTTATTCAATAAATAGGACTCCCCGACGAGTATCTCCTCGCCAGATTCCCTTAACATTCCTTTTACATAAGCCTATATTTAAAACTTCCGCCAACCTCCGACTAAATAAGCACAATAGAGTAAAAAGTCATTAAATCAATAATTTATAACCCATAGTCTCATCCGAGGGATATAATTTTAAACCCATTCGCAAGACATGCTCCTGATCTACTTAAGGAATATAACCTCAGCCGCAAATGAATCTTCCAAAGATTTATGTTCAATATTGAATAGTATCCCAAAAAACACCAGTGGAAAAAGCAGATTTTAAATACTAGTAGATAAAAACATATGGTTATTAAAATTTAAAGGTGATAATAAATGGTAGTAGTGGGATTTAATTTTACAAAGATGGAAATAGAAAGGAAAAATCCTGTAAAAGGAAAAGTAAAGATAACAAACAATGTTGCTATCAAAAAAGTTGAACTGCAGGATCTTGCTCTTGGAAACACAAAACAGCAGGGACTCAAAGTCACATTTGAGTTTATCACAAAATACGAGACAAACATAGGAGAAATTAAACTAATTGGGGATCTGGTCTTTATGTCTGAAGAGAAAAAGCTAAAAGAAGTTGCAGATCAATGGAAAAAAGATAAAAGCGTACCAAAGGATGTAATGACGCACATTCTTAATAACATCCTTAACAAATGCAATGTGCAGGCGCTTATAATGAGCCAGCAAATGAATCTTCCTGCACCGATACCGCTTCCAAAAGTGAATGTCGGTGAGGCTAAGAAGTAAACCAAAAATTTCTTTCTGAAATTTTGGATAGTGCTCTGGAATCATCGGGGTATCTTGTTGTCTAATATTAATAGAGATTACCCAGAAGATTCAATCAACTTAACATCTTAATTATTCAATATTTAAAGGGGGATATTATGGCAGAACAAAAAAAGCCGGAAGGCATAAAACTCAAAGTTGCTGAAGCAATACAGGATGATGTAAACAAAGGCATCATCAGGATTGATTCTAATTTTATGAAAGAATCCAATCTAAAGCCAGGAGATATAGTAGAAATTGAAGGGGAGCGAACAACAGTAGGCATTGTTGACAGAGCTTACCCTGGAGATATCGGGCTGAATATCATAAGGATGGACGGGATCCTCAGAAGAAACGCGAGAACAAGCATAGGAGAGATGGTGAATATAAGGAAAGCGGAAGTCATTGAAGCAAAGAAAGTTTTTATCGCTCCTGCAAGAAAAGGATTTATTGTCAAAGCATCACCTAATCTGTTCAAGCAAGGGCTTCTTGGGAGAGCAATGATGAAAGGTGATATTGTAGCTCTTGGAGGAACAAAAACACGAAGAAGGGCAATGAGTGAATCACCATTTGAAGATATATTCAATTTTATGGAAGGTGGAATGGGCGGATTTGGCTTTGGGGATCTGAAATTCATTGTTGCAAACACTGATCCTAAAGGCGCAGTCATCATCACAGATGCTACACAAGTAGAATTTAATCCTGAAGCTGTAGAGCTTAAGGAAGAAGAAAGGATACCTGAAGTCAGCTATGAGGACATAGGGGGACTTTCAGACGCAGTAAAGAAGATTAGGGAAATGGTAGAACTTCCGCTTAAGCATCCAGAAGTATTTGAAAGACTGGGGATACAGCCTCCTAAGGGAGTGCTTCTGCACGGACCTCCTGGAACTGGAAAAACTCTTCTTGCAAAAGCTGTTGCAAACGAAACAACATCGCATTTCTGCACTATCAATGGTCCTGAGATTATGTCAAAATTCTATGGTCAGAGCGAAGAGAATATTAGAAAGATATTTGAAGATGCTGAAAAGAATGCGCCGTCAATCATATTCATAGATGAAGTTGATGCTATTGCACCAAAAAGGGAAGATACTCGAGGAGAGGTAGAAAGAAGGGTTGTCGCGCAGCTATTATCATTGATGGATGGGCTAAAAAGCAGAGGCAAAGTTGTTGTCATTGCAGCAACAAACATGCCTGACATACTTGATCCTGCGCTCAGGAGGCCTGGAAGATTTGACAGAGAGATTGAGATAGGGGTGCCTGACAAAGATGGCAGAAAGAAAGTGCTGCAAATCCATACAAGGAATATGCCCCTTGCAAAAGATGTTGATTTGGATTATCTTGCAAGTATAACATACGGGTTTGTTGGAGCAGACCTCGAATCCCTTTCCAAAGAGGCGGCAATGGTGCTTATACGAAAGCTCATGCCTAAGCTAAAACTTCAGGAAGAAGAAGCGATACCAGAAGAGCTTCTTAAAAATCTTGTCATAAGCATGGATGATTTCAAGGAATCATTGAAAGTTGTAAGGCCAAGCGCGCTTAGAGAAGTACTGGTAGATGTTCCAAATATAAGATGGGCAGATATAGGAGGGCTTGAAGAAATAAAACAGGAACTGAAAGAGGCTGTCGAATGGCCGCTGAATCATCCAGAAGCATTTAAGCACATGGGGATCAGACCGCCAAGAGGGATACTGCTCTATGGCGCGCCAGGAACAGGCAAGACTCTTCTTGCAAAAGCTGTTGCAAAGGAAAGCGAATCCAATTTCATTCTTGTGAAGGGTCCTGAAATGCTCTCAAAATGGGTTGGTGAAAGCGAGAAGGCTGTAAGGGAGATCTTCAAAAAAGCAAGGCAGACAGCTCCTACAATAATCTTCTTTGATGAGATTGATTCAATTGCTCCAAGAAGAGGAGTATCAACTGATGCGCATGTGACAGAAAGAGTAGTCAACCAGATTCTTACAGAGATGGATGGTCTTGAGGAGCTGAATGATGTTGTAGTTATTGCAGCCACTAACAGACCAGATATAATCGATACCGCACTTCTAAGACCTGGCAGGTTTGACAGGATAATCCTTACGCCTGCGCCAGATCCAAAGACAAGAGAGGCAATATTCAATATCCATACAAAGAAAATGCCATTAAAAGGAGTCAAAATATCTGTATTAGTAGAAAAGACTGAAGGCTATGTGGGTGCAGATATAGAATCAGTATGCAGAGAGGCAGGTATGCTTGCATTGCGAAATGATATAAAAGTCCAAACTGTGACTATGAAAGACTTTGAATCTGCGCTTAAAAAGGTAAGGGCATCAGTCACAAAGGATATTGAAGAATCATATGCTGAGCTGAAGGATTCTTTCTCAAGAGCTACAGCAAAACAGATGGAAGCAGAGAAACCGGGGTATTTTGGGTAAAAAAATAAAGCGAAAATCCTAGATTTGTTATCCTAATCACAGCAAGCTGTGGAGTATTAAACCCAAGTTGGAATAAAACTTAAGGTGTGTAATTTGCTTGTTTTTCGGTTAGATTGAATTTTTTTTCTATTATAATAATACAGGCAATCTAGAGGCTATTATGCAAGATTAAAAAACGAAAGGTTTATAACCTCATATGGGTTCTTAATTACTAACAAGTAATAACTCTGTGCAAGGGAACTCAAATGATAATAAAAGCAAAACCAACCCAAGAAAACTTTAAAAGATTAAAGTTAGAAAAAGAATTAATATTTCATATGAGAGGAGAAAGGATTACCCTAGCCTGCCCAGCATGCAAAGAAGAATATACAGGGGAAAAATACGAATATCCTTTTCAGTTACAAGAGGAAATAAAAGATGGAAAAGACATTTTTGCCCAATGCAAAAGATGCTCTGAAGAGAGGGGAAAACCTTATGTTTTTCAAATAATAGAAAATAGAAGAATATATAGGAAAGATATATCACCCCAAAAGAAAATCAATGCAAAAATAAATTATAACAACAATAACCTAATCTATATAATTAATGCTAATATTGAAAATATGTCTAAAGGAGGAATACAAATTCAAAATTTATCTTCAATACATAGAAAAATTCCCCCTCTCAAAGGTAAAATAGTGGATTTAGAATTTACCCTTGATAACCTAGATAAAACCAATATTGAAACTCAAGGAAGAGTATGTTATGTGAACAAAGGTGGAAAAAACTATAATTTAGGAATAGCTTTCATAGATTTCCCTTATAATGCAGAAAAAGAGTATAATTGGTTTTTAAATCCTTGTGTGGGAGTTAGGTAGGAAACTACTAATTCTTTCTTTTATTTTAATTCTTATCTCATTTCTCATTTTTTATGATAGTAGAATGATGTGGGGGAGGGGATACACTGGCGTGAATAACTGCACTCGTATTTAAAAAAGAGAATGTGGGGGAGGGGATTCGAACCCCCGAATCCACTAAGGAACAGGATACCTCACACCATTGTGAGTTATTCCATCATGGTTCTTAAGTCCTGCGCATTTGACCAGACTTTGCTACCCCCACGGGTATGTACCTACAGAATTCTTACTATTTTTTAAATGTTTGCATATTTAGTAAGTAGAAAGTCAGATGTAACGG
>JAGLGH010000362.1 GCA_023144115.1 Nanobdellota archaeon
AAACTCATTCCTTCCCATGCAGTAAATCCTACTCCTTTCCATTTCCATTTATAACAACCCCAACTTCTAAGTTTAGCACGATACCATCGTCTGAAAGTTCTTGTATTTCTTTTATTATTTCTAGATGTATCATTAATAATATATTCATCAACTTCTAGTATTTTTGAAGAATGAGACCAAAACCGACCAACATTTTTATATTCCTCTGGAACAGTTTTTTGATTAATTTTTTTTAAATAATTTATAATATAAGCCACTGCGTGATTTTTGCTTCTTACTAGTTCAATTGTTGTTCCAACTCTTAAATGTCTTTCATCTTTTGAATCTACAATTTCATACCAATTTTGCGATAGCCAGTTTTTATCAATTTCTTGATCTACTAATATGTGATAATGTGGTGCTCCTCGTTCTTGAAATTCTATAACCCACAAATATTTTATATTAGGACAATAGCGTTTAAGTCGTTTGAAAAAAGTATCTAAATGTTTTTTTACTTTTTTGCCATCTGATGGATATTTTCTCGGATAAGTAAGAAGAATAAAGATTCTCCATAAATGCGAAGTGTTGCGCGCAAAAAGCTTCACTCGTTTTTTAGAGTGGTAAGAAAAATATGTTATTTTGCCACGAGTATAATCACGCTTAATAACAACTTTAGATTTTGGCATTTTAAATTGCAAAACAACATCCTTGTGATAGCATTTAACAATTAATTTTTCAGACATAAAAAAGACTCTATTGGATTATAGAGTCATTTTATACAAATGGCGTTACGCTATCTTTCGGATAAAGTTACCCGTAACGCCATTTAAACTTTATTTAAGATATTTATCATTGATTTTTACCCATCCTGATTTGCCAGTTGAAAATTTTAAAAAGTCTTTTACTCCTGTTTTATTTAATACTTTCCGTTCTATATCTTCACAGGCTCGGTAATATATTTTCCACTTTTCATAAATTTCATCAAAAGTATCTTCTGCAATTTCCCTGTAGGGATATTTCTGATCTAAGCCATCTTCAGCTGTGAAAATGTGTTCAAAAATATAATGAGCATTAGGTTTGCTATTTTTTAAAGTAATTGGAATTTTATATCCCATAAAATATAGAATACTTTTGTTAACATCAAAGGAAAGTTTGTGAGATGTTATTTTTTTGGTATTATCTACTTTATCTATTTTTACTAATTGCAACTTTACTTTATCAAAAAAATCAAAAAAAGAATTATCTATATGTAATATGTAATAGGATTGTTTTAATAAAAATGAAAAATTTAACCATTTATTTTCTTTAATAACTTTGTCATTAATTAAATTTAATAAAACAGATTCTTGTTCATTTCCTTTAACATTTTTCAATTCTCCAATCCAAATAACTAAAAAACGTTTTCTGTTGATAATTTCAGATTTAAGTTTAATTTCTTCCAATACATAGAAGATTTTTTGTAGCGTTGTTCTGCTTAAATTATTCAGGTTATAGGACATGTGTTTTGAGTGATGTTATTGATAATTAACTACATCTTACAAAAAATAT
>JAGLGH010000363.1 GCA_023144115.1 Nanobdellota archaeon
CAATTATGAAATTATTGGAGAAGTAGAAATATCCACAGATGAAGAAATTGCAGAAAAAGTAGCTGATGCAAACAAAGCAAAACTTGTCTGGAAGGAGATGGATGTAAAACAGAGAATCGAATCTCTTAAACCAATCTACAATGAATTTAAAACAAGAAAAGATGAAATTGCTCTCCTGGCAACAAAAGAAACTGGAAGATTACTCGCAGAAAGCAAATCAATTGTGAGCGGTCATCTTGATAAGATTAAGTGGTTTTTAGATAATGCTGAATCAGCACTTTCTGATGAGATAACGCATGAAGATGAGAGATCAATTCATAAAATTGTATATGAACCTATTGGGGTAGCTGCGGTTATCACACCATGGAATCATCCGTTTGGCATGTTTGTCTGGGGCGTCTTCCCAAATCTTCTTGCAGGAAATACAGTTGTTTTCAAAATTTCTGAGGAATGTCCTCTTGTGGGGAAATTAATAGAGAAAGTTATGCTTGCTCATCAACTCCCAAAGGGGGTATTTTCTGAAATATATGGAGGAAGTAATATTGGCTGGAAACTTGCAAGTGAAAAAATAAATCTTATCTGGTTTACTGGAAGCACAAAGGCAGGTCAAAAATTGTACGAGCTGGCAGGGAAAAAATTTATCAAAGCTATTTTAGAACTTGGAGGTTCTAATCCATGTATTGTATTTGAAGATGTGGATATCCAGAAAATCGTAAGCAAAATTTATACTAAAAGATTCAAACTTTGCGGGCAAACTTGCGATGCCCTTAAAAGATTAATTGTCCATGATTCAATTTTTGATGAAATAGTGGAAAAGTTGAAAAAAGAGATTGAATCAAAAAATATTGGAGAACCTGAAAACCCAGAAACTGACATGGGAAGCCTGGTAGCCAAAAGACAACTTATTTTATTAGAAAGCCAAGTCAAAGATGCTACTAGCAAAGGAGCTAAAGTTGTTGTGGGAGGAGATTCTCCCAAAAATGTAAGTGGCGCGTATTATCTACCTACTTTATTAACAAATGTAAGCAAGGATATGAGGGTTTGGAATGAAGAAGTATTTGGCCCGGTATTATCAGTTGTTTCTTTTAAGACTGAAGAAGAAGCAGTAAGCCTTGCAAATGATACAATCTATGGATTAGGTTCTGTTATTTTCACAGATGACACAGAACGAGCAAAAAGAATCGCTTCTAAAATTGAAACTGGAACTGTTGAGATTAATAATGCAAATCATTGGCTTTCATGTAATCCTTTTGGAGGATATAAAAAATCTGGAATGGGAAGAGAACATGGGATTGTTGGATTTAGAGAACTTTGCCAATTTAAAGTTATTTCTATGGAGAAAAGATAGTAGATTACCTATGTTCATAAACTGGATGATTATGACCTAATTGCTTTCGATAATTTAAGTGTGCCATATGTTCTATTTTTTCTTTTAAGAATTTATTAATATTTAATTTATTGTTTTCTATCATAGTAGAAAAATGTTTTCCCCCTAAGAAATGAGGCATTAAAACATAAGTTGC
>JAGLGH010000364.1 GCA_023144115.1 Nanobdellota archaeon
TACGAAATAAAAAGTCCAAGTAAACAAGTGAAAGGCAATGCGTTGAGATTAAAGCAATATATTGCATCAAAAAATATATTTAGCAAATCATTAAGATTATGGGTGGAGGGAATGGTGGTTTTCAGCCATGATAATGTAATTTTACATTGCGATAATCCAACTGTTCCTGTTTTCAAAGTAAATCAACTCTGTAATTACATACTAAATAAAGAATCAAGGATTAAATTCTCTTCTCAAGAACTAGAGAGGGTAGCAAAGATTCTATTAAGGCAGGCGTAGGTGGATTGAAACTAACACCATACACAGACAAATTTATACCCACATTAGTCATTTCCAGAATAATAGATAAACCTTCTGGATATCACCCTTAATCCCAAAGATATCCCTAACATTATCACACCAACCAAACAATTAAAGCAACTTATAAATACTAGCACTAATATACTAATCTTAGTTAAGGTGAACATCTATGAATAAAGAACTGTCATTTATCACAGTAATTGGAGAAGATCAGAAGGGAATAGTTGCGAAGGTTTCTGATTTATTATATAGATATGATATTAATATTGAAGATATAACTCAAAAAATAATGGATGGCTATTTTGTTATGACTATGCTGGTAGATGTAAAGGACTCTAAAGTAGCGCTAGAAAAAGTACGGTCTGAATTAGAAGAGATTGGTACTCAAATGAAATTAAAGATTCAACTTCAGCATGAGGATATTTTCAAAGTGATGCATAGGGTGTGAATATGGGTATAACTGTTGATGAAATATATGAAACTGCCAGTATGGTATTATATCACAATTTAGATATTAGAACAACAACTTTAGGAATTAATCTTAAAGATTGTATTGATTCTGACTTTACAAAATTCAGGCAAAAAGTATATGACAAAATTTATTATAATGCAAAAAGATTAGTTGAAGAAGCTAAAAAATTAGAATCAAAATATGGAATCCCAATTATTAATAAAAGAATTTCTGTGACTCCTATAAGTTTGATTATGGAAAGCCATTGTGAAAAACAAAATTTTTTACAGATGGCATTGACCTTAGATAAAGCAGCAAGAGATGCTGGAATAGATTTTATTGGTGGTTTTGGCGCTTTAGTTCAGAAAGGCATGACTAAGTCAGACAAAATGCTGATTGAAACATTACCTGATGTTCTTTCAGAAACAGACAGGATTTGTTCTTTTTTGAATGTTGGAACAAACATTGCTGGTATGAATATAGATGCAGTTAATTTATTAGGAGGCATGCTAAAGGAAACTGCTAAGAAAAGTAAAAATGCTATTGGTTGCGCAAAATTTGTTGTATTGGTCAATGCGCCTGAAGATAATCCCTTCATGGCTGGCGCATTTCATGGTATTGGTGAAGCTGATTTAGCATTGAATGTAGGGATTAGTGGACCAGGTGTTGTAAGAAGAGTTGTTGAAAAAAATAAGGAATGTGATTTCACACAGCTATCTGAAGTAATCAAAAGAACTGTATTTAAGATAACTCGGAGTGGAGAACTCATTGGCAGGGAACTTGCAAAAAATCTAAATGTTTCATTTGGTATTGTAGACATTTCTTTAGCATCAACAACTGCAAATGGAGATTCTGTAGCAAGAATAATCGAGCAGTTTGGTATTGAAAGGATTGGGACACATGGATCAACATTAGCTATTGCATTATTAATGGATGCAGTCAAGAAAGGTGGCGCAATGGCAAGCGGAAATGTAGGCGGATTAAGCGGTACTTTTATTCCTGTAAGTGAAGATAGGGGAATGATTGAAGCTGTGCAAAAAGGCGCGCTTAGTTTGGATAAACTAGAATCTTTAACTTCTGTCTGTTCTGTCGGTTTAGATATGTTTGCAATCCCTGGAGATACAACTGAAGAAACAATAAATGCAATTATTGCTGATGAATTAGCAATTGGAATTATCAATAATAAAACAACTGCAGTAAGGGTTATTCCTGTTCCAGATAAAAAGGCAGGACAATCAGTTGATTATGGTGGCCTTTTAGGAGAAGCGCCAATAATGAAAGTCAATAAATATTCTGCAAAAGATTTCATGAAAAGAGGTGGACGTTTTCCAGCACCTGTTACCAGTATGAGGAATTAGTTTTTATTCCTACACTCAAATCTTCTTTGCAGCACTAAGAAGTGCTATGCATCCCTGGCCAGCCGCAATAACATACTGATACTCATAAATGTCTGTGACATCTCCTGCTGCATAGATTCCATTTACACTAGTTTCGCAATATTTCCCTATCTTAATATGGTCCTGCTCATCCAGTTCAACCATCCCCTTGACAAATCCTGCATTAGGCACCCTGCCAATCTCTACAAATATCCCTTCGCATTCAAGCTCTTTAATCTCCCCCTTTTTCTCATACCTAAGTCCACTGACAAATTTTTCTCCAAATATTTCTGTTGTTCTTGCATTGTTTATTACTTCGACTTTATCCTTATCAAGCACTCTTTCTTTAAGATATTCCTGCCCTTTAATCTCATCTTCAATGTTTAAGAGATATATCTTCTTTGCTATGTTCATCAGGAAATCTACTGCTTCAAGCGCAGAATCACCTCCTCCAATTACTGCAACAACTTTATCCTTAAATAGCGGTCCGTCGCAGATTGCGCAATATGCTACTCCTTTATTTGCGAACTTGTCTTCTCCAGGAATATTTAGCTTCCTTGCTCTTGCTCCAGAAGCGATTATTATTGTTGCTGTCTTGTAGTCTGCCTTGCCAGTCTTGATAATAAATTCCTTACCTTCTTTTTCAATATTTTCAACAATTCCAGATTCTATCTTTATGTCATTGTATTCAATCTGTTCCATAAGACTTTTGGTAAACTCAATGCCAGTCATATGCTTAAATCCAGGATAGTTCTCTATCTCCCCGCTCAGATTTATCTGCCCACCCATATCTTTGGATATCAGCAGGAACTTCATTCGTTTTCTTGCAGCATAGATTGCAGCAGTTATGCCAGCAATCCCTGCTCCAATTATTATTACTTCGTATTTCTCATTCATAGTGCTTATTCTCATCTCATTAGTATATAAATTTTTGGTATAGGGTGTGGAGAAAAGTCAGAAATCAGAGTCTTAGAGCACGAAGTGCTTTTAAGCAAAATCATAACTGGACTTTGGCTTTAACAAATTTTATATATCTAATAGTTTTAATAGTAAATATGAACGAAGAATACGAGATGGAAGAACTTGCTGATTTGGCAATAGAGGAATTAAGAGCATTTCTAGATACAGAATTACAACTAATTCAGGAAGAGCATGAACTTCATTCTAAATTATTATCATGGGACTATGTTATTGGGCATCTTGATGAAAGAATTCCTGAAAATATGGCACATTTAAAGGATTTAAATGGAAAAATTGCTGAAAAGTTCATTGAAATTAGGGATATAATTGAATCTGGAAGACTGCATGAATTAAGAATATTGAAAGATGAAAAGCAAATATTCTCACAGTTAGAAGAAGATGTGAAACATAGAGAATGGAAAGCTGTAAGAAATGATATAGATCTAGAAATAAAAGAGGAAAAACAAGTTTTAAGATTAGAAAAAGGAGAATTGAAAGATTTACATTCCAAATTTATTGATTTGATGAAGTTAATGAAAAGAAGTAATTTAATATCAGCAATTGAAGAAGACTTAACTATTGCCAAAGAAAAAGAAGAATATGAAAGATTAGAAGAATATTATTTCTTACAAATTTATAAATTTGGAAGAGCTTATGAACGAATA
>JAGLGH010000365.1 GCA_023144115.1 Nanobdellota archaeon
CCAATCTCAATAAGACCAATCTTTTTTATTCTGCCGCCTTCTAAGTGCTTTCCTGGCTTAAGACATGCTTTAATAACCTCTTGAACCTGTTGCTGGTTAAGGTTATACTTGCCGCGAACGTAATTAACATCCCAGGTCTTTTGCTGACCTCTGGTTTTCTTTTTATCTTCGTTATTCTTCTTCATCTGTTTGCCAGTCCTCTCTGTCGTCTTCATCCAATTCTTCAATTAAAATTTCATCAGCTTCAGTATTTAACTCCATTTTTATCATTTCTAATACGCCTATAAATGATGCATATGTCATATCATATTCTCTTCTAAAGCGGTTAATAAGGCTCTGTAGCTCAAACCAGAACGCCTCCTGTTGATCTTCTTGATTCATTTTATGCCTACGTTTATTAAATTACCAGAAACATCTCTTTTGCCCCTAAGTGACTCATGCCCACCGGAAAAAAATACTTCAGACTCTGCGATTTTTGATTCTAAATGATTTCTTAGATTTGTGTCTAGATTTGGGTTTTTTAATATCTCCTGAACTCCAGATTTTAATATTTCATGCGTTTTTTCGTATAAAACATTATCCAATGCCATAAATTTTATTTCACGCTGAAGATTGTTAACATTGATTGAAGTATGCTTTTTATTCATCTTATTGGTTTGCTGGTTTGTCTTTATTTGCGTCAAATAACATTTGTATAAATATTTCTGGAACAGGATAGAATTGCCTATCAGTCATATATGCCTCAATCTCTCCTCTTAGACGGTTGTTTTCCTCTATGAGATCTGCATTCTCTTGCTTGAGGTCAGCGTTAATCTCTTTAAGTGTCCGTCTCTTTCGAGTCATAATTAATAATTTGCGCCTTTTTCATTATTTTAAATTAAAGTTTTTAAAAATTTTTTTATTTACAACTATTTTAAAGTCTGCTGAAGGAATGATCTTATGAATCAATCTTATGGTGCTCATTATATCTTCCGGTAATTTAGTCATCAATACCCTCGTATTCTTGATTATTCCAAGCAATTACAATCTCTGCTGCTCTTTCATCGGTAAGATTACACATGTAAACTTCTCCATACTCATCTGCTATTGAAGCCATACCTAGACCTGTATATATTACTCTAAAGTTCATTAATTTTTATCTTTTATTAATTTTTCTAATGCCAAAACCACATATTGATTAAAGGTTACATTTAGTGAATGCATGTCTCCTATTATATTTATTAGGTCTTGTTTTGAAAAGTTTGATAAATCAATTTCTATTGTGTCGTCTATCATCTTTTTTTACGTAAACCCTTAAATACTGCTTTAGCCAACTCTCCGATTACTGCAGATACAGCACTCCCAACACAAACAGCTATAATTAGCTGGTATAAGTCTAACATTATCATTTCTCTAACTCCTTCTTTATTCGTTTAATGTCTAATTTAAGCTTTAAAATCTCGAACTCCTGTCTAAGCTTTTCATGCTCGGTTTGCCCGGCGATATAAACATTACCAATAGATTTTCCAGGGTTTACTTGCTGAGGTGTTACATTCGGCCAATTCCAATAGGGGTTATACTTGGCAAGATCTATATAGCACATAATTATTCCTC
>JAGLGH010000366.1 GCA_023144115.1 Nanobdellota archaeon
GTAAATGTTATCTTAATTGATGATTCATTAAAACAACTGAAATGATACTCATTAGAAAAACAATCTAAATCACAAGAGATTATTTTTCTTATGAGATTAATGAGCTGTGCTTATTAATAGGTAGATGAAGTGAACCATTTCAGAAATTTCCGCAGGAAATTTTTGTAATATCTTTAACAGTTGCTAACCAAGGAACATGACTTTACTGACCTACCACGTTAGAGCCTGGTCAGTTTAGGGTTCAATCTGCATATTCAAATTTATATTCCTCTGTATATTCCATGAAAACATAATCTCTAATCGCTTCCTTGAATGTTCTTCTACATGAGTCAATAATATCATATAGTTCAGAAATACTTGAGACCTGTATTTCCATTTCTACATCTGCACAACCAGTCCCTTCTACAATGAAGATTATATTTGGATGTGCCAACCCAAAAGCTATCATTTTTTTAATAATTTCTCTAGATTTGTCATTAAGTGAGAAGTGAAGTTTGTAGTATTTTATATCTAATAATGGAATATTTATAAACGTTGTGAATGCCAAGATTACTTTATTCTCAATTAATCTTTTCAAACGATCTCGGATAAGTTTCTCATTTACACTAAATTTTCTAGCCATCCCTTGGTATTTTGCTCTTCCAAACTTAGAGAGATAATTGATTATTTTCAGATCTAGGTCATCTGTTCTAATTTGATGTTTTGTTTTTTCTAAAATAATATCTGTGTCATCTTGTTTTCCTATGAGATAACTCTTCTTGCAGTGATGTAATCGGGTCATTATAGCAAACCAATAGTCTTGTATGTATTTCCCATAAAGTGAAAGGGTTTCTTTCATTATGTCATCAAAATCATAATTATTGTTGACAAACGTCATTGTTCCTATATCCCAGACACCTCTTATTTTGGTAATCCAATTGAATTTATCACGCAGATATTCAACGAACTCACGTTCTTTTTCAGGTGTGGTTTTTTGAAGTTTGAAATAAGTACGATACATTATTTTTCCCAAATTCATAGAATTGACAATGGCATGATATTTAAGGATTATTTTTCTTTTTTCTAGTTTTTTAATCCTATATGCTACAACTTCTCTACTGAGCCCTGTTTTTTTAGCTAGTTGAGTCTCAGGTAGTCTCGCATTTAGTTCAAGCTCAAAAAGAATTTTTCTATCTTTTATATCCAGGTTAACCATTTGTTACTAATTAGACTTGTTCTATTTAAATATTTATCGTTTTTGTAAAAAATACACTAGTAAGTTTTATATAAAGTTAGTGACTCACTAGTGAAAACAAGTTAGGAGGATCTATAAAAATGAAATCAGCATTAATAACAGGAGCAAGTAGAGGTATTGGAAAAGGTATCGCAGAAGTTTTTGCTAGGAATGGTTATAATATAGCAATTGGATATTTGCAATCAGCAGATTTAGCTAAAGAAACTTGTGATGAACTCATAAACGAATATGACATAGACTCTATAGCTATCCAGGGAGATGTTTCTATTTTAAATGATTGTAAAGAGATAGTTAATGAGGTAGTTAATAGATTTGGTAGTATTGATATTTTAGTGAATAATGCTGCTCAATATCGTAGATATCCGGAAGAAAAAGAGAGAGCAGGATTAGCATTGACAAAGTTAAACTCAGTAGAATTTCTGTCTCAAATTGCACATGAAAGAGGAGTAGAAAGCATTGTCAATATTTCCTCAATGTATACTGTAAATAATAGGAATGCTTTATTTGCTACTTCTTATCAAGCAGGAGTTGAATCTATGACCTATAATTTTGCTAAGAATTATAGAGGCAAGGTAAGAGTTAATGGTGTTAGACCGGGTGCTTGTGCAACTGATATGTTGTTAGAGAATCATTCGGATGAAGAAATTGAAAAGTTTTTAAGCGCAGTTCCAGATCAGGAGTTGATTGACCCTATTGAAATGGGCACAGTAGTTTATTTCATAGCAACTAATAATCTGTTGACTGGACAGATCATAACTGCAGATAAAGGTATAACATTATGTGGAGAATAAAATGAAAGAATTTAAAAAAATGGTAGTATTAGATAATTTGATTCTATTTCCTGAACACAAAGCAGTATTAGATGCATTAGCTGAAGAAATAGTGTGGTATCAAAGCAGCACTCCTGGAACAATCAAAGATGCAGTCAGAACACAAGATAGAAGTAGTGCATATGGGTTGTTAGGTAAAGCAGATAATAAGCAATGTGCCTGTGCTACTGAACTAGGGATTGAAGCTTTAGCTGAGGAAGAACTTGCAAGACGAGTAGATGGAGCTGATTGTGTTTTAACTTGTTGGACAGGGGTTCCACCCACAATCCTTACAAAAAATCCTCAGTTAAAATATCTTGGATTCTGGACACACGATAAGAATAAGGTTGGAGTTCCTGAAGCAGAAGATCAGGGGATTACTGTTACATATATCCCAGATTATGGGACAACTGCTGTCGCTGAACTTGTTTTCTCAGGAGTCCTAAATTTAGCAAGAAATATTCGAAGACATGAAAAGAACACCCTAAGAGGAAAATGGCCATATGAACAGTTAAAGAAAGGAAAAAAGACAATGTATGTAAGTGTTGATCACGAACCAACTCCAGATGATATTAGGGAGTTTACTCTGGAGGGAAAGACTTTGGGAATTATTGGAATGGGGAGGATTGGGCAGAGAGTAGCAAGTATAGCAAAGCATGGTTTTAATATGGATATTGTTTATACTTCCAGGACAAGAAAAGAAGATTTGGAAAAAGAACATAGATATAAGTTTGTAGGGTTAGATGATGTGATGGATTCTGATGTTATTTCAGTCCATCTTTCATCTGATGCTCCTCGCCATCTTATAGACAGTAATAAGTTAAAGTTGGTTAAGGATAGAGCAATTTTTGTAAATACAGCAGCAGGACATGTGGTGGATCAAGATGCATTATTTTCAGAACTTAGAACTGGAAGATTTTCAGCTTACTTAGATGTTTTTGATGGGCTTCCTCCACGTAGAAAGTTAAAAGAATTACAAGG
>JAGLGH010000367.1 GCA_023144115.1 Nanobdellota archaeon
TTCAACTCTTGCTTTTGCAGCAGACATACAAGAGCCGCAGGTCACAAAATTAGAGATCACATGGATATCAATAATGCTTTTTGTGATGATTCTGGGATTTATAATCTGGGCATTATTAAAGCTGAAAAAGAAGAAATCCATACACAAAACGCAACATTAAAATATATAAAGATTTTGTAAGAGGGTATAATGAGGTTATTGAGCAAATTTAGCAACAGGATTGTGCTGGTATTCTTTATTGCTACACTTATTCCTATAATCCTGATTTCCTTATATGGTCTAAATATTGCTAAGCAGCAAATGCTGGATAGCCTTAAGCTTGATTTTGAGGAAAACTCTCTTTTCGTGGCAGAAACTGTTGAGACTAGATTAAGCATTGATGAGGAGATTATCAATTACCTTAGTGAGGATACGCATCTTATGGAATATTTTATTGCCAGTGACCTCAATAATAGTGGACTAGCTGATTCTGAGCTTGCTGAATCAAAGCGTGACTTTTTAGAATATGCTCAGTCTCATCCAATGTTTAATCAGATAAGATTTATTGATAAGCAGGGCATGGAAATCATAGCAATCAAAGCCTTAGATCATGAAGCCAGGATAGCTGAGGATTATGAGCTCCAGGATAAGTCTTATGCTTATTTCTTTAAGGATGCCATAGGATGCGGCAGGTTACATCCTTATGTATCCAAGATGGATCTTGAACGCTTCAATGGAGGGGTAAAGGAGCCTCATGTTCTTACTTTAAGATATTCTTCCTGTGTTTTTGATAATGAGAAGAATCATCGTGGCATGGCTGTATTGAATTTTAATGCTGGAAAAATATTAGACCTGATTTCTTATAAACAACTATCTTATCATAATCTGAAACCTGGGGCTATAACTATGATTGTTGATCAGGATGGGTATTATATCTATCATCCAAATGAATCAAAACGATTTGGCGGACCCAGTAACCTTAATACAGGATATAATTTAAAAAAAGATTATCCACTTGCTTCTAAAGAGGTTTTGTCAGGTCAATCAGGATCATTGATAGCAGTTAATAATATTATCGCAGGTTATTATCGATTTAATCCAGGACCTGGCAGCAGTGAATATATTCTCATATTAGGTCAGGAATATGATGCTGCTTTGGCTCCAATCGTCCATATTCAAAAAGTCACAATGATTGTGATTGGGCTAATAATCGTATTCTCACTTTTTTCTTCAATTATGCTTGCAAGAAAGTTCACTGCTCCTATAAAAGATCTTGTGCTTTGCGCAAATAAGGTAGCAGCAGGAAATCTTAATGTCCAGGCTGATATCAGGACCAATGATGAAATTCAGGAATTTGCAAATGTATTTAATACTATGATTCTGAATGTCAAAGAAAGGGCGAAAGAGATAATTTCAAAGACTCAAGAGCTGGAATCATCAAAGAAAGAGATTCAGGTTTCAAGGGATAAGCTTGAAAAGAATCTGGCGCGCATCCAGACCTCAAGGAAAGCCCTGCTCAATATAATGGAAGATATGGGTGCAGCTAACATCGAACTTAAGTCTCTTGATAAAGCTAAGGATGAATTTCTATCTATTGTCTCGCATGAATTGAAAACTCCTATAACTCCGATGAAAACATATATAGATATGCTTATTGATGGTGATTTTGGCAAGCTAACCAGCAAGCAGATGGGCAGTTCGCGAATGATAAAAAGAAATCTTAATCGGCTTCAAATGCTGATAGACGATCTCCTAGACATAACCCGGCTTGCGACAGGCAGGATTAGATTGATATATGAGAAAGTAAATATATATAAACTGATTAATCGTATTGTTCATGATAAGTCCAAAGATCCCAAAGCAAAAAATATAAAAATCTTAGTTGAGAAGGGGCGTATCCCCTTGGTTAATACAGATCCCTCTCGCATTGAGCAGGTACTCTCTAATCTCCTAGATAATGCAATTAAATTTACTCCTGCTGGGGGGTCTATCACAATAAGCGTAAAATGCAAAGGCAAGAGTCTTGTTATTACTGTTAAGGATACAGGGATAGGCATAAACAAAAAGAATATCCATCATGTATTTGAGAAATTTTTCCAGGTTGATTCGGGTTTGAGCAGGAAATACGGGGGCACTGGTCTTGGTCTTGCAATCTGCGAGGGGATAATCAAATTGCTTCATGGAAATATAAATGTAGATAGTGAATTTGGTAAAGGGACAACAGTCTCTTTTAGCTTGCCAGTTAAATACAAGAGATAAGAAAAAATAAGATAAAAACAGGTGGTATAAAATGAAAAAAATATTATATGTTGAAGATGATGAAGACACCCTTATGGCTGTGAAAGTGCTTTTGGAAACACAGGGATACCAGGTCAGGGGTGCAACAAATGGAAAAGAAGCGCTAAAGCTTATTGCAGAAGAGGATTTTAACCTGATACTGCTGGACATCATGCTTCCTGACATGAGCGGATGGGATATATTCCAAAAGCTGCACAAGGATACGCCAGAGAAAAAAGTCGCTTTTCTTAGTGTCATGCCAGTATCAGAAGAGAGAAAAAAAGTTCTGTTGAAAGCAGGCGCTATGGACTATATAATGAAACCTTTTGATAAGGAAGATCTTATAAGGAGAATCAATAAGATATGCAAGAAGTAATTTAGAAAGCTGGCTTTCTAATTTACTTATTGAGGAGTTTTGTGGAACTTTCAGTTAGATTTAAATATAAATGAACCTTAGCTATTTCTATGTCATTATATTTAGGTATCATCTTAGGCATTACAGCCATGTTTGCTTTTGGAATAAGCAAGATATACCTCAAAAAGCTAGTTCAGTCTGCTGGAGAATTTTCTATAATCTATGTAAATTCTCTGATGGTGGTGCTGCTTTTTTTAGCAGGCATTTTTACAGTAAGATTAAGCATTCCTTCATTTAAGCTTTTACTGCTCATTGTTGCTCTCGGATTTATCGGCGCTTTTGCGCTTCTTGTGTTTATGAGAGCACTGAAGCTGGGGCATGTTGCTATTGTTGTTCCTGTCAGTTCAGTATTTGGAGTGATTATTATAGCATTTGCTGTCCTGATCCTGAAAGAATCTCTTTCCCCTTCTATGATTGTAGGCATTGCTCTTATCATCCTTGGCACTGTACTTATATCTTTCAAATATTCTGATTTGAGAAATATTACAGGGGCTATGATTTGGTCAGCAGGAACAGGTCTTGCCCTTGTTACAGCATTTGGCTGGGGGATATACTATTTTTTCATACGCTTTGTTGCAGTTGAGATAGGACCTATAGTGGCTGCATTTTATGTAGAACTATCAGTTGTCATCTTTCTTTACATTTTCCTGTTGTTCAACATGGATAAGCTGCAAAAGCCAGGACGCAGTGATTATAAATATATATTTATCAATGCTTTTCTTGTCGTAGTAGCGTCTATTGCATATTACACAGGCATAACAGTATCCAAAATAGCTGTTGTAGCAGCCATAACCTCAGCAGCCCCCCTTGTATCATCCTTGCTGGCTATCTATGTGCTTAAAGAGAAGATTGAGCTGAACCAAAAGTTTGCGACTCTTATGATTGTTGCTGGTGTGATTGTGCTTGCTGTTCTGTAAAAATAGAAAAAATAGATACAAATATATATAAGTTAACCCTCTTATAGAGGTATGAACACTAAAGGCCAGTTGACTATTTTTATCATAATAGGCATTATTCTTATTATTGCAGCTGGCATGATGTTTTATATCTCTTACAGCGAAAAAACAGTGCCTGATAAAGAATTTATTCCTTCAAGCATAGCCCCAGTTCAATCTTTTATAGAATCATGCAGCTCTCATGTTTTAATGGAAGGCATCAGGTTTTTAAGATATCGCGGTGGATATTATAATCTGCCTGAAGATTCTACTTTCTTTTCATTAAATGCAGTTCCTTATTATTATCATTTTAATAAAGGAGACATCTCGCCTTCATTAGAGGATATTGAGAATGAATTATCTGCATACATAGAAGACAATTTTGAATACTGCCTTAAAGGATTAGTAATGTTTACTGAAAACGGATTTAATATTAAAACAGGAAAATTAAGAGCAGAAGTTGATTTAAACCCTCTTGATGTTATTGCATATATCCATTTGCCTGTTGAAATTGCATTTGGCGAATCAGTAGTTAGATTAGAATCATTTAAAGCCAATGAAGATACTGATTTTTATAAGTATTGGACTATTGCAAAAAATTTAACTGATGAGATAAAATTAAACCCAGGTTTTGTTCCAGTCACTTCCTTGATTGATATTGGAATAGAACATGATATATTTTTTGATATCAGTTACTCCGGAGATAGCATAATCTTTTTTGAGAGGAATAAAGAAGGTGATTCATTTTTTTTATTTGCAGCCAGATACAATTGGAGTGAAATAAAAGACTCTCAGGATTTCATAAATGATATAGATGAAAAACCAGTAGAGATAGAGACAATTGGCGAGATCAATGTTTCACCTGGTGAGTATATCTTTTATCAGGTCAGGGCAAGGGGAAGCAATCTTAAGTATTCAGTTAATAATCCAATAATCAATATAGATGATAATATAGGTTTGATTGAGATTGAGCCTGATATAAGTCAGATTGGGCATTATCCTATACTCCTAACAGTATTGGATGACATGGGCAATGAGGCATACGAATTATTCATGCTTAATATAGGTTTAGAATATCCTGGTCCTGTCATTGATTATATAGGAGATAAATATGTTATTGTGGGTGAGAATCTCTCTTTTTTTGTCAATGCAAGTTCTTCATCTGGTTCTCCTTTATTCTTTTTTACAGAAGGTCTTCTTGATGGCCATATAGATATTTCGTCAGGTCTTGTGAATTTCACCCCTCAGGCAAGCGATGAAGGGGATTATATTATTGAAATAAAAGTAATTGATACAAATTTAAATTTTGCAACTACAGAGTTTTTTTTATCTATCAGTTAAGTAATGGGAAATAGCATGAAAAAGATAACCAACAGTTTATTTAATCATAAATCCTTTAATATAATTGGATTATTTTTCATTATATTAGCTGCATCTTTCATCTTTTTTTCAAAGATTGCTGAAGCTCCTGCCTGCACTGATGAGAATCCACATTGCCATGACGGTTATGATGACAAAGGGTTAGACGAACAAGGATTTGACAGGCAGGGATTTAATCCTGAAACTGGTGATGTAAAAAGTATGAACGGAAAGCCTGGCAGGGTTCCTGCTTCTTATAATGATGATTTTAAATGCGCTGACATTTGCAGTGTAGAAGGCATGCCTGGCACATTTAGCGGTTCTGGAAGTAAAGATGGCAATAAGGTTATTATCAAAGATGGAACATATACTTCTTCTTCAGGAGCAACTGCAAGCGGTTCTTTTTCTGTAGAAGAGAACAGTATGAATATTATTAAAGGGTCTATAAATATAGAAGGTTCGATTGTTTCAGTGGAGAATGCTAATGGTATTATAATCAGCGGAAACCGATTGACAGGCATAAGTGGTGAGAGTTGTTTAATAAACGGCAGGACTTACAGCCCTAATAAGCCTTTTGAGATAATCCTTGGAGAAGAAAACGAGCCTGATACTGTCATTCTTCCAGAAGGGGGTATTGTCCAAAATGTGGATGGTCAGGTTTATGACAAATCTTTGATTGTTAAGACAAATAGAAAGCAAATTGTTTTGCTGCCTGACAAAAGCAAGCTTACATCCGGGCAGATAATTATGCATCCTGATGGGCATTATACAATTTCACCTAAATCATTATTTGAGACTCCTTCTGGAGTCACATTGAGAACTTCATATTCTTCAACTGAATTCTATAATGATAATCTTGATCATAGCGGAGATTTTATACAGGAAATCAAAGAAGAGAAAAAGTTGATTGTGAGATCAGCAAATACAAATATAATGGCAGGGCATTTGGATAAGGATACAGGAATGATGGTTTGGGGCCATGATTATGATACAATCAATTTGGCAGGACCTGAAGATCTTTTTGCAAAATATTCTATATATAGCATACAAGGCAATATACTCTATGATAATGGGCGATTAGCTTATCAGGAAGCAGGAGCTTTTGAGGGCTTAGGATTTTCAAGATATGAGGTGCAGAAAGAAGGTGAAGTCTATTATTATTTTGAATTTGATGAAACAAAGGCCAGGTTCAGTGCAGGGATTGGTGACAAAGAGGTTGTTTCAGGTGGTGGATACAATGAAGTTACTCTTGCTTCACTTTTCGGCATGACCCTAGAAAAATCTCAGACACTTGAAGAAAAAGCTGAGCAATTGGCATTAGAGGCTCATGGAAGCGAATTAAAATATAGGCTAAGATATCCTTTTGGTCTGGAGAATCACAAAGATGAGGCGATAACGATTGAAGAATTTACCAATAATCTGGGAGATTATACAACTTTCAATCCCTGGAATGCATATGACTATGCTAATCCTGACAAAACAGAAGATCAAAGATATATTCAGCATCCCACAAAGCCGGAAATAGTAATTGATATGCAGCATTTTATTAAGATAGGATCAATATCAGTCATATCAGATACTGTAGGAGATGCTGTTGAATGGCAGCAGGGTTTTGGCGAAGATACAAGCGCAGAATCCATTTTTGATTCAAGTTCAGGAAAATCATATTATACTGCTGCTGATCCCCAGGATTATTATTCTAATAGATTAGGTGCTGCATTCTTTAGATGCTGTTATAATCCTTTCAAGCCAATGGGCTCTCAAATCTCAGATTTTCTTAAGAAACAACATACCTGATAATTATTTCATACCATCCCTATAATTTACTATTGGTCAGTGATTAATTTAGGAACATTTATAAAGGGTAAGTTATTCTTATTATAAATATGAAAGAGTCAAGTTCAGAAACTAATGCAGGTAAAGGTAGTATCCACTCTCCTGGACGGAGAAGATTTTTTAAACAACTTCTTATAGGGGGTGCTGGGTTAGGGCTTGCTTATGTAGATGGAGTTCTGATTGAGCCAAATGATGTTGATATTACTTATCATAATTATATCTCAGATAAAGTAATAAGCCCTTTTAGGATTGTTCATTTATCTGACCTTCATTTAGATAAGGGAAAAAGCCTGGAAGGTCGTACACCTTCACTTGTCAAGCGACTTCAGCCAGATCTCCTTTTAATGACTGGGGATTATATAAATAATTTTAAGCCAACAAAAAGTGAAATTGATTATCTTGACAGGTTTTCGTCAAAAATTTCAGCTAAAAATGGGAAATATGCTAGTTTTGGCAATTGGGATATTGAAGGCAAAGATAGGATGTTCAGGAACTCTGATGTGATTCCTCTTAAAAATGAAATAAAATCTGTTAATATAGGTTATAATAATATAAACATTGCTGGATTAAATTATGAGTCCGCATCAAATTTGGATAATTTGTTAGGGGATATGGATAGTTCAGGATTAAACATATTGCTTCATCATACGCCTGATCTAATCGAAGATGTTGCAAAAAAAGATATTGTTGATTTGTATCTTGCAGGCCATACTCATGGTGGACAGGTTAGGATACCTTTTTATGGAGCACTTGTTTGTTTCTCCAAGTTTGGAAAAAAATATGAATCAGGAAGATATGAGGTAGAAAACACAACTCTTTATGTAAATAGGGGATTAGGAGAATGCGGGGAGTTTCCTAAAATAAGATTATTCTGTAAACCAGAGATTACAGTGTTTGATGTCTATCCCAACAGTATATCCTAGAATCTCGTGTAGAGATTGAAAAAATCTCTAAATTCTACTATCAGAATTATTATAACTTGGATACAATACCCCTATGCTTGCATAGGATTTCAAATTCCAAGTTGAGTTGGAGAGCAAAGCTCTCTAACTTATTAATGAACTTGCAGTTTAATTTTATAAAAACATAAATATTATATATTCTCACCATTCTTATGTTGCAATATGCTGATAACACCAAGAGAAATCTTTGACATGGTAGTGATGACCGCGTTTGTAGGATTCATCTTCGCTGACATGTTTGGCAAACTAAGAACACCAAAAAAGGATTATGATCCTTTAATCCATAGGCCCCATAGTGGTTTTAATTGGGATAATTTTAAATTTGCTATGATGGTAATAGCTCCTGCGCTCATTCTCCATGAGCTTGGGCATAAGTTTGTTGCATTGCATTTTGGCATGGCAGCTACGTTTCATGCTGCATATTTCTGGCTTTTCCTGGGGTTGGCTCTGAAACTGATGCGGTTCAATTTCATATTCTTTGTTCCTGCTTATATTCTTGTGGCTGGCATGGCAACACCTTTGCAGCATTCATTGATAGCTTTTGCAGGCCCTTTTGTCAATCTTATCCTTTGGCTTGGCATTGCTGCATTAGTCAAATACGAGAAGATAGAGAAAAAGTATTACCCTTTTGCTATTATAACATCAAAGGTAAACATGTTCCTTTTCATATTTAACATGATTCCTATACCCGGGTTTGATGGCTCTAAGGTGTTTTCAGGACTGATTGCTGCATTTTTTTGAGTATAGAAAAAGAATTAAAATGAAAAGGAACTTTAAATTAAATTCTAATTAATTTTTTATTATCTCAATCGTATCATATTGCTGAGTCTGCTTAACTTCTTCTGTATGCTCAAACTCTTTGCTGGCATATATCATAGCGTTGCGCTCTGCATTCTCTTCCTTAAGGTCTCGTATCTTCTCAGGATTTACTGACAGCTCTATCGCATGTTCATTGCATAGATTAAGCATCCTGCTTGGGCTCTTATCGCATTTCTTATAGATTGCCTGCAAATAAGTCTCATTGAATGGCTCAATCCCTATCCCTCCAAAGAACTCAACCCTTTTCATAATAAGATCTTTCATATCAGCAAAATCCAGCCCTTTGAGTTTTATGTTTAAGCGGTCTCTAAAATTATCTGATGTTTCTTTCTCTTCGCTTTCGCATTTGCTTCTAAATTTATTTATCTTTTCAGATGTTCCTGCACAGATTATGCCTATTGGCAATGATGATATAAGGGAATTGAGAAAATCAAAATTCTGTTTTGATATTGAATTAAAATCGTCAATCAGCAATACGAATCTTTTTCCGCCAAGTTTTTTTTTAATCAGGGAAATTACTTCTTCTGTGGTCATGCTTAAATACGCTTTATTTATCCTTCTTTCATATATTGATATAAATGGGCTAACCAGAATTGGAAGAAAGCCTTTGCCTTCGAGGAGATTTTCTCCTTTCAGGGAAATGACAATGACTTTTTTTGAATATTTTTTTAGCTGTTTTGCAAGCCAGCAAAGGATAGTGCTCTTTCCATATCCTCTTGGCCCGCATATCGTGCCAAAATGTTTCTTTTCAATCACAAAAAGATTTAGCTTCTCCCTCTCCTTCTTGCAGCCTGTAATAAATTTTTCAATCGGGCTGAGAATCTCATTTCTGAATGGATTTTTTGAAAATCCCAGCCTTTTTTCCCAGTCCATCACAAAATCATCTGTTTCATGCCCTGATTTTGCAAATGTTTTATCAATTTTCAGATTGGCAAGCTTATCTTCTTCTTCATCATTCCTGCCTAAAAACGGCTCTTCAGGCTCATCTTCTTCAAACTTAAACTTAATAAATCCCATGCTAACTCTCTGTATGCAGCATGTTTATATATGTTTCTATA
>JAGLGH010000368.1 GCA_023144115.1 Nanobdellota archaeon
TTTATCTATTTTATCAGCTTTTTTTAGGTCATTCAAGAGTTTTTCAACTAATTGCTCACCTAAGCCAATTTTTATTTCTTTAACTTTTTTAATGTAAGCTTCTAGGTCTTCTGACATTTTTGCCTTTTTGGATTTTTTTCAGCTAATCTTAGCTTTAATTTTCTCAAATCCAAAAGCAAGAACGCCTCCAGAGATTACTGTAATCCATTGCATAATGCCCATTGCGCTAAGGAACATAACTGGCAGCAATCCGAACTTAAACATTACAAAAGCTGCTATGAATAAGAATATTGATTTAACAGCAGCCCCAATAATCAAAGTAGAAGAATAATCCCACTTCTTATGTATATTCAAGAACTTGAATGTACCTATAAGCAGGCTGTTTCCTATCCATATAAAGGCAATCATATAAAGCAAGAATGGAGTAAATTGTTTAAATATCAATCCTGCAGCCAATACCCCAAGTGAGGGAAGCATAATTACAGGCAGCAATTTGTGTCCTTTGACGCTCATGGCAGCACTTATAATCATAGCATTTACAATCGTTCCGACAAGCCACTGCGGATGCGCCAGCATGAAAGGCAGGAAGAAACCTGCTAAAGAATATAGTACAACTTCTATTGCTTCATTTCTTATGCTCCATTTGTATCTCTGGAGATTTGCAAGCTTGTTGATATACATATATATACATATTAAATGAACTTATATTTAAAAATTTCGTTTTGAAGAACTTTTTAGAAAATTATTTAAATGCCGCTATTCTGTAAGCTCTTATGTCAGATAAACTTGATAAAATAATTGAGACTAAGAAACTGCTTCTTCCAATCCTAACTGAAGTTCAGGATAAATATGGCTATATCTCTGAATCTCTTGTCAGGCAGCTCAGCAAAAAGACAAAGATACCTATGGCTGAGATATATGGTGTTGCTACATTTTATTCATTTTTTTCTACAAAACCACAGGGCAAGAACATAATCCATATCTGCAACAGTCCGTCATGCTATCTCAATGGCTCGCTTGACCTAATTAAATTCCTTGAAAAAGAGCTAGGAATAAAATCTGGTGAAACTACTGATGACAAGCGGTTTTCGCTGCATATAGGCTCCTGTATTGGCTGTTGTGATAAGGCTCCTGCTATGCTTGTCAATGGAAAATTATATTCAGATCTTACAGAAAAAAAATTGAGAGAGATTATAAAAAAATGCAGATCCTAGAAAAATCAGAACTTAAAGCCTGGGAAAAGGCAAAAGCGATGAAGCCAGAAGAAGTAACTGCATTGCTCAATAATAAAGGTCTGACAGGTCGTGGCGGAGCATGCTTTCCTGCAGGAAAGAAATGGGAATTTGCATTAAATGCTGAAGGAGATGAGAAATTCGTCATATGCAATGCTGATGAAGGTGAGCCAGGAACATTCAAGGACAAATTCATAATCCAAAATAATCCGGAAACACTTATTGAAGGCATATTGATAGCATGCAGGACAATTGGAGCCAAACAGGCATATATCTATTTAAGAGGAGAATACAGGTACCTTGAAGATGACCTTAATAAGATCATAAAAAAAGTGATAAAACAAGCAGATACAGACATCAGCATAGAAATTGTTCTTGGGGCTGGAGCTTATATCTGTGGTGAAGAGACAGCTATAATAAATTCAATTGAAGGAAAAAGAGGCCAGCCATATTACAA
>JAGLGH010000369.1 GCA_023144115.1 Nanobdellota archaeon
CATTAGGGACATCTTTTAATGAGATTGCGCAGCTTGGCAAACCTGAAAAAAAGCTAAAGGCAATTTATTTCGGCTGCGCAGGAGGATGCATTCCTTTTAATCAAGAATGGAAGATAGACACTAGGGTAATCAATTCAACAGGATGTATGCTAGGCTCATGCACATTGATTGCTGTTGATGAAAGCCAAAGCATAGTTGATGTTGCAACAAACATAGCAAAATTCTTTGAATATGAATCATGCGGCAAATGCACTCCCTGCAGAGAAGGCAATATGCGGGTTCTTGCGCTGCTGGAAAAGATATCATTGGGATATGCCAATATGGAAGATATTGCGCTTCTTGAGGAGTTATGCTGTGTGATAAAAGACAGCTCATTGTGCGGACTTGGGCAAAGCGCAACTATTCATCTATTGACTGCATTGAAGCATTTTAGGGGGGAATTTGAAGAAAAATGCAAATCACGCTAAACAAAAAAAAGATAGAGTGTGAAAAAGGAAAAACAATCCTTGATATCGCAAAAGAAAAAGGAATACGAATCCCTACATTATGTCATCAGGAAGATTTCCATCCTGAAGCAAGATGCAGGATATGTCTTGTTGAAGTAAATGGAAAGCTTATGCCAGCCTGTTCAACCCAGGTATGGGAAGGGATGGTTATTGATACAGATACTGAAAAAGTGAAAAAGACAAGGCGCATGAACCTTGAGCTGATGATGGCAGACCATGGGAAATCATGCTTTATTGAAAGCAGGACGCATGAGCTGTGCAGGATTGTTGCAGAAGAAGAAATAGGTAATATCAGATTTGATTCTGTAAAAAAACATGCTCTAGATATAAAAGGAAGGGCTGTAGTAAGGGATCCAAATAAATGTATCAGTTGCGGAAGATGTGTCCAGGCATGCAGAGATACGCAGAATATTACTGCAATAGATTTTGCCCATAGGGGCCATAGGGAGAAAGTCACACCTTATTTTGGAAAGACCCTGCATGAAGTATACTGCATAAAATGCGGGCAGTGCATACTCAGTTGTCCAGTAGAAGCTATTGTGGAACAAAGTCATATTGATATTGTAATCCAGCATCTTGCTGATCCTAAAAAACATGTTGTTGTCCAGACAGCTCCTGCAATAAGAGCATCATTAGGAGAAGAATTTGGCTATGAGCCTGGCACACTTGTAAAAGGCAAGATGGTGGCAGCTGCAAAAGCGCTGGGATTTGATAAAGTATTTGACACAAACACAGGTGCAGACCTTACAATAATTGAAGAGGCCAATGAACTGCTTGAAAGAGTCAAAAACAATAAGCCTCTGCCTATGTTCACATCATGCTGTCCAGCATGGGTTAAGTATATTGAGCATTTCAGGCATGATCTTATACCTCATCTTTCAACATGCAAAAGTCCTCATGAGATGCTTGGAGCAATAGTAAAGACATATTATGCAGAAAAAGAGGGCATAAACCCAGATGATATTGTCATGGTCAGCATAATGCCATGCACTGCAAAGAAGTTTGAAGCATCAAGAGACGAGCTGAGTGGTAATGTAGATTATGTTCTTACAACAAGGGAATTTGCAAAGCTCATCAAGATGAAGAATATTGACTTTGATAAGCTTGGTGAAGAAACATTTGATGATCCCTTAGGCATATCCACTGGAGCAGGCGCAATTTTCGGAGCAACAGGCGGAGTGATGGAAGCTGCGCTAAGGACAGCTTATGAGACAGCTACAGGCAAAAGCCTGACAAAGATAGAATTTGATCAGGTAAGGGGTGTAGCTGGAATAAAGCAGGGGTCGATAGTTCTTAATGACCTTGAAGTTAAATTTGCTGTAGCGCATGGCATGATGAATGCATGCAATCTTATT
>JAGLGH010000037.1 GCA_023144115.1 Nanobdellota archaeon
TTTTTTTCCTTTTTTTGCCATGGGCGATGCTTCTTTATAAATTTTGAACTATGTTTAGTTCGCCTTTCAATTCTTTAGTTAAATATACAGAATCTATGTTTTTAATTATATTTCCAAACTGCTCTTTAATCATTCTAATTAACAGGTTATACTCCTTAAAATTGTCAATTTCAATGTCTAATTCCACATCCCATTCGCCTATTGTTTTAATGTAGTAACAAATACTTGGATTTAGCTTACAAAAATCTTTAAATTGTTTTTCTTTATCTGGGCTGATATTTTGAAAATAAATTATTGCTTTAAAATTTTCTTTCTTTATTTTACTTAAATCTAAGATTGGCCTATAACCAAGAATAATCTGTTTCTTCTCCATTAATTTTATTTTTGAAATAATTGTCTTAGGTGTTGAATTTACTTTTTCGCAAATTTCTGAAATGTGTATTCTTGAATTCTCAGCAATAACCTTGAGTATTTTTTTACTCAAATCATCAATTTCTTCATCTTTTGGAATTCCACCCCAAAAAGCAGCCTGATATTTTTCATTTGTAAGATAGTCTTTTCTGTAAATATCAACATAAACTGAGTTGCTGATATGCCTGGATATTACATTTGAACTATATTTTCCATTAAATTCTGAAAGAAAATCATTGAATTCCACGATATTTAAAACATATACTCCAATAATTAAATCATAATTTCCATCACATCTTGCTAACCAGAAAACTTTTTTATGCCCTATTAAGAATTGAAATAATTCTTTTTCTTTTGTATCAATTAAATTTTGAAATTTAATGTATAGCTTGTATATTATATATCCAAACTTTGCTGGATTTACCATAGTGGTAAAACTTTTTATTACCTTTGTATCAATTAATCTTTTTAATCTATATTTCACAATTTCTCTAGAAACTCTTAGTTTCTTTGCTAGTTGAGTGATTGGGGTCTTTGCATTTTTATCCAATTCAGATAATAGTTTTATATCAATATTATCTAATTTTAAGTGGTTATGCCTCATTTATTAACCAAAATTGGAATTTATTTATAAATCTTATCTTTTATTGGTTAAATATGGGTAGGGAAATATGATATACTAAATGGGTATTCTTTATAATAATTAAAAAGTAGTAAAATGGAAAAACCAACTAAAATCAAAGGACTTCATGATGTTGATGTGAGTAAAGTGCCAACAGGTCAAATAAGATATATTGATGTCTATTTTGGAGGTCAATGTAATCTTGAGTGTTTATACTGTTTTACAGATCATAAAAAAGGAAGACTTACTACAGAAGATAGAAAAGATCTATTATGTCAAGCTAGAGAACTTGGAGCAGAGACATTTGTATGCACAGGAGCAGGAGAACCAATGCTTGATAAGGGGTTTAGGGCTATCATCAGGCATGCTTACAATCTTGGAATGACCAGTGTCATCTATACTAATGGCAATTATATTACAGAAGATCTTGCAAATTTTATGTATAATAACAACGTGTCTCCTTTAGTAAAACTAGAGTCTCTTAATCCTGGTATACATGATAAAATAACAAAGGTCTCAGGGTCTCAAAAAAATGCAATAAAGGGCATAGATAATCTTTTGAAAGCTGGTTATGGAACTATTATTGAAGGAATTACAAGAGTTGGAGTTGCTGGAGTATACACTAGATTAAATATTGATAGAATTTCTGATTTAAAAGATTATTGTGATTCTAAAGGAATTTTGTTCATGGCTGATGAATTAGGATTGGAAAAAGCTGCCTTAAATAATAGCCATGAATTGTTTGTTGAAAAAGAAAGAATTGACCGAATAAAATCAAAATTAGGAATAGTAGAATCAGGTATTGGTTCAACACATAATTCTAATGAAACAACCTGCAATTTTGCAGACTATGGATTAAGGATAGATCAGGATGGAAATGTCTCTTATTGCACAATGCAGGATTTAGGAAGAATTGTTGGAAATGTGCTTGATGAGGGCCTTGAAAGAATAATCAAAAGTGTAAGGATAGCAAAACTTGTTGCAATTAGAGAAAAAATAAAAATAATTAATCAAGTCAATACAGCATTAGCTAGAGCAAGAACTGGATATTCCATTAGTTTTCCAATAGGTACATGCCTGTTTAAAGCAGGAGATAATCTGGAAGTAAATAAAATAGTGGAAAAATGACTAATTATACTGATGACCCTGATTTGTATGATAATCGCATGAGATTAATGAGTATTGACTCTAGCGGAGATTCTGATTTAATTCAATGTATCAAAAATCTGAATCCAATAAATTTATACGAAGTAGGTTGCGGGACAGGAATCTTAACACAAAAAGTTGCAAAGCTAAATTTTGAATTGATAGCTTCAGACGTAAATCCCTCTTTCTTGATACAGTCAAAAAAAAGATGTAGCAATGTTCAGTTTAAATTGCATGATGCTGTCGAGACGCCAATTGATGAAAATATTGATGTTGTTTTTTGCAGATTTGTATATCATCATATAAAAAATGAAGATAAAGTAAAATTCTTGAGAAATTTAGGTAATGCCAGGAATATTGTAATATTAGATTATTTTATTCCTGAGGGAGATACTGGATTAAGAATATTTCATGATTATAGGTTAAATATTTTTCAAGGGAATGATAACTTAATTAATCTTGAAAAAGATACAATGCATTTGGCATTTAAGAAAGAAGGGGAATTTAAAGTTTCTCTTAATGAATTCTATGAACATTTAAGAAAGTCTGGATTAACAATAAAGTATCATAAATTAATAGAACCTCAAGAAATAGGTAATCCTGAATTATTAGGAATGCATCTTTTTGTTTTAGGGGGAAAGAAAAATGTATAATCCTAAGATTATTCTAATAGGAGAAAGATTGAAAAATAGAACTTTTAACGGCGCAAATAAAGCTTTGCCTATCTTATCATCTGCACTTGACAATGCAGGATTTCAAAATGTTCTTCAGATAGATTTAGAAAATCCAAAATATACAATTGAAGATGTTTTGAGGGAAACTAGAGATGCTGACTTTATAGGCATTTCAGGATTGTCAACACAACTTAATGATATTGATAAACATACTGCTCAAATTTATAAATCTCTTAGAAATAAGAAAACACCAATCATTGTGGGAGGATATGCAGCAAAAGGTGTAAAAGATGTTGCAGTTGAATCTCCACAAATCACAGCATTTTTCAATGGTGAAGGAGAAAAAGGAATTGTGGAGATTGCACAAAGTGTTGCTAAAGAAACTTTTGAAGAAGACAAGTCTTCTATTTCAGGCTTATGTTATGTAGATTCGAACGGAGTTTATCATAAATCAATTGCAGAAAGAATCAGAGATCTAGATTGTGATCAGCATTTTAATTTTCAACATATTTCTTACATTCATGATATAGATATTTTTGCTGATAAAAATGGGAAACTCCTTAAGACAGCGCAGTTATTTACTCAGAGAGGCTGTGCATTCAGATGTGGATATTGCAATAAAAGCAGAGAAGAAAATTTTGTTGTTCACGTGAGTCCTAAGAGTTTAGAAAAACAGGTTAAAAGTCTTGTTGAAAAAGGTTTTGAAGCAGTGTATTTGGATGATGACACAGCAACAATAAACCAAAAGAGATTCAGGAACAATATTGAAATGATTGCAAAGTATGGATTAAAGATTGGACTGAATACAAGAATTGACATTGAAGCTGAAAGAATAAGAAAAGGGGATAGTGATATTAGATTTGCAAAAGAACATGGGGTTGTATATGAGTTTTTTGGAGTTGAACATACTGATCCTGATGTTTTGATAGCAGTTGGGAAATTCAATGGATTGCGACAAAGGAAAAAAGCAAAACAATATGCAGATGATGTAAAATTAGTCTTTAATGAAATGGAAAAGCATGGTTTGCCAAGCAGCTATTTTTTAATTTTAGGGTTACCAAAATTAGATGGAGAAAATTACAGAGCCACAACAATTGATGAAGATAAAGAAGCTATTAAGTTTGCACTAAAAAAATGTAATCCAGATTATCTCAATTTTAACATATTAAGATTTATGCCTGGAAGTATTGCTGCAGATAGTATTGGTAAAAACCACCCTTTTTATTGTGTCAGGTCAACTGGAGAGAATCCTGTCACAGGATTATATTTTCTAAGTAGATTAAATTCAAAAAGACAAAAATATAATTCAATTTATAAGTGCTTTGAATCACTTACGCCAGACCAACCAAGAAGTACTGCTATAACCCCTGAAAGAGCTTATGATACTTTAAGATACACAATTGATTTAATTAATCAAAGAATTGATGAATGCAAAAAGCCTACTAAATTATTTCTGGATCAAGGTATTTTAGATAAAGGATTAATTGCTCAAAGCTTAGAAGGAAAATATAATATTGCACAATTTGATTATTTTGGATAAATATAAATTGCCCATTCCAAAATATAATCACAGGGTATTATCCCTAGAATCACATTTATCAAAAAAATATTGTACCATTCTTTTTTCTCGTAATTCTCCTCTCTATAATTCTATTTTAATACTTGATTTATAATGTTTTTCTTTACTCATTTTAAACAGTAGACAATAATTAGACACCTAATTTTGTTATACTGCCCTGCACCTCCTGTACAGCATGGCAATGTGCAAACAAGCAATTAAGCAGGAGTTAGGCAGTATAAGAATCACTGAAAAGATTCTTGATGTGCCTCTGAAAAATCATATCGGATCGTTTAAGGTTGGAGCTTATTCAATATTTATCAATGGCACAAAAGAAGATATAATGATTTTATACAAATCCATTGAACATAAAACTGTAAATCTGAGGATTAATTCTGCTTGTTTTTCCGGGGATATCTTTCGTGATTTGAGATGCGACTGCAACTGGCAATTGCAGGAAGCGATGAAGTACATCCATGAGAATAACAATGGCCTGATAATTTATTTTATGAATCATGACGGCAGAGGAGCAGGGATTGTTAATAAATTAAGAACTTATATCCTGATGGACTTGGGTCTTACAACCTTCAATGCCTTCAAAGAGCTTGGGCTTAATCCTGATTCTCGGGATTACACTTCTGCTGCTGTGATACTGCGCGACCTTGGCATATCCAGTGTTAACTTACTTACAAATAATCCTAAAAAGATTCAGGCACTTGTTGAATCAGGATTCCATGTGAAAAAAAGGATTCCCATAGTTTCTCAGGAAGAATCACTTCAGGATTATCTTCTTTCAAAAAGTAATGAGATGGGGCACTTAGTGGGGGAGATTAAATGACTGTTGCAATAGTCACTGGAGGAAGTGGTGGAATAGGTCTTGCAATAATCACCAAGCTATTAAAAAACAATATCCACATTATCAATTTTGACAAGGAAAAATGCAGGATAAAGTCTCCTCTGATTGAAAACATAATTGCAGACCTAAGAGTTGGTAATATTAATACGCTTGTTGAGTCAGTATTTAAAAAATATAAACAGATTGACATTCTGATAAATTCAATTGGCATATATCAAATCAGCAATCTGGAAAACTTCTCTGAAGATGAACTTGCGATGAATATTGATATTAACCTTGCAATTCCTGCGCAATTTTGCATCTACTGCGCAAGATATATGAAAAAGAAGAATCATGGCAAAATTGTCATCATATCTTCTGCTGCAGCTTATGTTGGCAGCAGGGATGTTTCTTATACAATCTCCAAGGCAGGCACGATTGGGCTTGTTAAATCAATTGCAAGAAATCTCAAAAGCACAAATGCCTGCATATATGGCATAGCTCCAGGAGTGATTGATACTCAGATGTCGCAAAGAATGTCTGAGGATAGAAAAAATGATCATGTCAAACAAACATTCCAGAATAGGGTTGCAAAACCTGTAGAGGTTGCAGAACTTGTTGATTATTTGATTATGAAGAATACATCATACATGAGCGGACATATTTTCCATATAAATGGAGGAATATATCTAAACTAATGGAGGCAGAGAAGAATGTTAATAGCTTTTTGCGGAATTGATGGTGCTGGCAAGACAACTTTGCTGGATAGAGTAGAAAAACAACTGCAAAAAGATAATAAAGTCTTTAGGACAAAACAGCCAACTGACTGGTATAAGCAGGATAGCAGGTTTAAGAGTTTTATTAGCGGGAATCTGGAAAAAAATAAATTCATTGTAGAAGAACTTGCATTACTTGCTGCTACTGACCGTATAAGGCATATAAACTCAGAGATTATGCCAAAGATTGAGCAGGGCTACATTGTCTTGACAGACAGATATGTATTCTCATCATACTCTTACATGATGGCAAGAGGCATTAAAGACCTGAAATGGTTAATGCAAATCAATAGATTCGCTCCAAATCCTGATCTTACTTTTTACATTGATGTTCCTGCAGAGGTGGCTATAAAAAGGATTCAGGGACGTGATGGAAAAGCAAGCAAAGAAGAGATGAATATAAGAATAATGAATCAGGTAAGAGAATATTTTTTATCTCAGCCATGGGGAAAGAATCAGAATTGTCATATTATTGACAACCAACAATCAATAATAAAAAACAGTGAGTTAATTTTAAATATAATAAAACATTATCAAACAAATTGGAGGACTGAAAAATGATGTCAGATAAATTACTTGATGCAATTGATAAAAAAAGAAATCCCTGCATTGTAGGGCTTGATCCTGTTCTTGAGAGAATACCAATGGATCTTATTAAGGGAAATTCAATAGCTGATGTAGCAAATGCTTATTTAGAGTTTAGTTGCGGGATTATTGATGCAGTTGCTGATCTTGTGCCTGGGGTAAAGCCACAGATTGCATTTTATGAGAAATATAAATCTGAAGGCATTAAAGCTTTTGAGAAAACTGTTGACTATGCAAAATCAAAAGGATTGGTTGTGATTGAAGATGGCAAAAGAAATGAGATCTCACACACTGCTCATGCTTATGCTGATGGGCATCTTGGAGAAGTTTCAACACTTTCTTCATCTCTTCCATCATTTGATGTTGATCTGCTGACAGTTACACCTTATCTTGGAAGTGATGGCATAACTCCTTTTGTAGATGTCTGCAAAAAATATGAAAAAGGAATCTTTATCCTTGTCAAAACAAGTAACCCAAGTTCAGCAGAGTTTCAGGATAGGTTGGTTCGACTTAAAGATTCAGAGATTCAGGAATTTCATAATCTTGGTATCAACCTGCAGAAAAATGAAACTGAGATGTATAATCTGGTTGCTTTATTAGTCAATAAATATGCCCAGCAAACCAAAGGAAGCAGAGGTTATTCACCAATTGGCCCTGTTGTTGGCGCAACTTTCCCCCAGCAGGCAGAAATTCTCAGAAAAATAATGCCAGATTCCATCTTTCTTGTCCCAGGTTATGGTGCGCAAGAAGGATCTGCAAAGGATGTAATGAATTGTTTTAATCCTGACGGATATGGCGCAGTAATAAACAACGCAAGGAATATCATCTATGCTTATGAAGGAACTGATATGCATTATGCTCAGGCTGCAAGGATTGCAACTCAAGATATGATTGAAGATATCTGCTCTGCTATGGAAGTTGCTGGGAAATATCCTGTGGGTTGGAGGTGATGCTTTTTTTAGAATATCAAAGAACAATAAAATAAGTTAATATTAAATTGTTCAAAATAAAGATTTATTTTTCTTATAGCAATTTAAACAAACTGGTTTTTCCATTGAAGATTTAAATTTCTCACCACAAATATGGCAAAACTTTTCTTTATATGTAGGATCAGAATACCTATTCCAACTTTTGTAACATTTTTTACATAAAGGTGTTTTAGGATCTAGTTTAATCTCTATGCCGCATCTTATACAATGACCTTTTTTTGGTATTGTTTTCTCGATTTCAGCATCCTTTTTCTTTGAAATAACTTTTTCTATAGTTACTTTAATTTCATCGTTCTTTCTAATTAATCTTTGAACTTCTTTATTAATATCCTCATATAATTGTGGGTCTTCATTTTTACTTACAACAATTCCCATTTCCTCATTATTTACTTGTGAAAATTCATAAAAATTCATGGAAGTAATTAAAGCCTTACTTTCATTTAGATAACATTTTGCATGTAAGTTTTTACAAATACGTGTTCTAACTGAAGTTAGATTTTTTAACCAATTACTTTGGTGAGGTTGAAGTTCACTTTTACGATAAATTAAGTCAATATAAATTTTCATTCTATCTTGGTCTTCAAGCATGTCTTTAAACCTATCACTTATTTGAAGATAAGGACTGATTATGACTAATTTCTCTTTGGCATTTTTAATTATTTGACTTAATTCATTAGAAATTCCAGGAGTATCTAAAAATTTTGCCATAATGCAAAAGTTTGTTAGTTATATATAAATGTTCCTAAATCTTGTAGTCGATAACCTTATCGAATCCAAAAACTATCATTCATTGAATAATTTTGATTATTCTTTTAAAAGCTGTTGTTCAATTATATAAGAAACATATTTTTTTTAAGAATAAACTTCTTAACCCTATCTTCATCAATTTCATTTTGCCACTGTCCATCAATCTTAAAATACGAGCCAACAATAAACAGGTCAGCTAGCCCAATATACTCGCTAAGATTCTCTGCAGTGATTCCAGATCCGATAATCTTTGTTATCTGCATCTTGTTTACTGCCTTAAGGTCCTTAATATCTGGCTGAACTCCAGTTGAATCTCCTGTTATGATTATGCCGTCTGATAGAAAGAACTCAGCAGCCTTAGCAGTATCTTCAATACTAATATCCTTAGTGATTGCATGCGATGAGTGCTTCTTTTTGATATCTGTAAATATCAGAACATTTTCTGCTTTTATGTTTTTTCTATATCTAAGCAGTTCTCCTGCGCATGAATCAAAAAACCCTTCATCTCCAATATGGGAGAAGACAAATCCCTCTGCGCGGATAAAATCAAGACCTGCTGCCTTTGCAGCACTTAACGCTTCTTTATTTCCTCCTGCAAGTATCTGGATTCCGCAATAAAGTCCCAGCTTTTTTATTTCATGCCCAATAATTGACATTAAGCTTACAACCTCTGGCCTGATCTTTTTTGTATAAGGCACATCAAACATATTTTCTATCATTACTGTCTGGATTCCATGCTTTTGATAGGTCTTTGCCTCCTGAATTGCTTTTTTGATTATCACTTCTGGATCAAGAGAATTCATAGGAGTTCCAGGCAATGCCCTTACATGAATCATTGCAATAATCTCTTTTTTGTTTTTAATATAATCCTTATAGTGTTTCATTAGTTTCATTTTATCTCCTTGGTTTTTGTGCATTTTTCCACATGAACTCAAAATACGACCTGTATGAGTTTGCAGCAGTTTTGTTCTCAATTATTATTGCTTCAGGTTCTTCTGTCCAGACTATTATAGAGATCTTGTCTCCATAAATATTGGTAACAACATTTGAATTTATTTCCTTATCTACAAAACGATAAGAAGTTCCTTTTGAATACTTTCTTTTTCCCCTGATTCCTATTAGGTTTCTTGTTTTGATCTTTGTCTCATTTTGCATTCTGATGTACTGCTTTACAAAGACAGGCATCCTATCAGATAGCTGCCCTTCAGAACCAAATACATCGTTATTTTTGCCTTCCCTGAGTATATCATGAAATACTGCCCTTATTCCCTTTATCCCTCTGAAATGTTTTACTGAACTTTCTTTTTTTTGCAGATCAAATCTCTTCTCAAGATCAGGAATCATGTTCTTGATAGTCCAGGTCTTCTCTTCAATATAAGCGATGATTGTTTTTGGGTTTTCAACCTGAAAATGAGATATTTCCCCTATTTTAACACTGCTTATTATTCCCTTATGCATCAGAGAGTTTATTGCCATGTAGCATGATGATTTTTGTATTCCTGTAATCTTTACAATTCTTCCTATCTTTGATAGTCCGTAATCCAACAGTGTCAGATATATCTCTGCTTCGTTTTGGCTAAAGCCAACCTTTCTCAGGCCCTCTTTTATATTTGCTTTTTCCATTTTTTAAAATTAAATATATCAACCCCCATTTTGGCAATCATATTATATATTTTGTTTTCAGGCAATCCTACAGCACCTGAGAAACAACCATTTATCTTCTTAATAAATATTGAACCCAATCCTTGTATCCCTATTGCTCCAGCTTTATCCAATGGTTCACCTGTATTGATATAATTGTCAATTTCTGTGTCTGTCAGGTTTGCAAGTATAATCTCTGTAATATCATAATTAATCATCTCATTTTTGTTCTTAATATCAATAATTGCAACACCTGTGTATGCTTTTATTATTTTCCCAGAAATCATCTTAAGCATTTCTCTTGCTTCATTAACTGATTTTGGTTTTCCAAGAAGCTTTTTATTGTATGTTATAAAAGTATCAATCCCAATTACAATTGCTTCTGTTTCTTCTTCTTGTCTGTTTGCCACTTCTTTTGCTTTCCCAAGCGCCAGAGTTTTGACTAGATCTTTAGGTTCTAACCTCATAGTCATATCTTCTTCATAATTAGATGGGATTATTTCATATTCCAGCCCCATTTGATCTGCTATTTCTTTTCTTCTCGGTGAAGAAGATGCCAGGATGATTTTTGTTTTTCTCATGTTATTCACTTCCTTAATCACTTTTTTATATGCCTATATGATGTGGATGTTAGGTTATATTTAAATATTTTGGTAGATTATTTTTGGAC
>JAGLGH010000370.1 GCA_023144115.1 Nanobdellota archaeon
AAGATGATAACGGTAATCTTCCAATAGACAAATACGTTGATGTTAATGTCACATCACATGCAGCAGGAGGGGATGGAAATTATACTGCAGGCATGCTTGCTGCAGAGATTGCGCGATTCATAAACAATGAAGTGAAAGATATAGATATCCTTCCAGCTCTTGCTGGAGTAGGAGACAGGTCAAAAGGAGAAGAGTTTGACAAGTACCTGAAAATATCTGAAGACAAGGGATTCAGCCATGAATATCTCAGGAAGCTTGCAAAGACAATTGATTTTGAAGCATATTATCTCAGATTCATAGAGTCAAGAGGTCTTGTGAATGATCTTTTAGGTGCAGACATTGAAAAGCAGAAAGAGCTTGTTGAGCTTATGCTGCCAGATATAACATATCTTGAAGAAGAGCAGCTGAAAGCATCAAAGCATTATGGCATTGTTGATGAGAAAGAAAATGTTGTGATTGCGAGGCTGGATATAGGGAAAGTGAATCGGAGAGGCAGCTATCCTCCAGCAGGAAAAGCAACAGGAATGTTTCATGATTGGGTTATGCAAGACAAGAAAAAGCCTGTAATAACCCTAAGTTCAGGGCCTGATTTCATCACAGTAAGGGCAACAGAAGATGTTAAGGGATTCAATATCCACCACATACTCAAAGAGCTGAGAGAAAAAGTCCCATATGGATTTATCGAAGGCGGAGGACATGAATGTGCAGGAACAGTCAAGTTCATAGAAGCTGCCAGAGAGGAGGTTATGAGGATTGTTGATGAGTATATAAAAGGATTTATGTAATCCGAAAAGAATTTAAACTCATTCTTTTTTATTGCTATTATGCAGCTATTAAACTACGCATTGACTGCTCTTGTTGCAAATGCAGGGATAGTATTTGGAATATTGCTGGTATATATTGCAGAAGAAGAGATTAAGCCTGGAAGGAATTATTTTATCATAATGAAGAATCTTATGATTGCGATGGTTCTGGCTGCTATAATGCACATGTTTATATCCAGCATAATTCTCATCTCAATAGTATCTGCTTTATTTATTGCTCTGCTCTTCTTTATTGATTATAAAATTATAAGATTAGATTTCAAAATTGGAAAAAATATGGCAAAAATAAGGGTGGAGTGCATAACAAGGATAGCAGCATACGCACTGATGGGAGCTGCATTTTATATATCATCAAGAGATATCACATATTTTATCATAGTGTCATCTCTTGCTTTGCTTTATGGTTTTCCTGCAGGAAGTCTTGCACTGAATACTAAAAAAGCAAATAAATTAAAAGTTATCTTGACAAGCAGTTCATTTTTTGTGATTGCGATGCTGCTTTACATAATCACTTAGGAGCCTTTTAAAATGAAATACGACTTGCATATACATACAAATTTTTCAAAGTGCAGCAAAATCAAGCCAGAGGAGCTGCTGAAGATTGCAAAAGAACGAGGGCTCAATGGAATAGCTGTGACAGACCATAATACAATACAGGGTGGGATTGCTGCAGCAAATCTGAACCAGAATCCTGACTTTGAGGTTATTGTGGGAGCTGAGATGAAGACAGTTGATGGAGAGATATTAGGGCTTTATCTTAATGAGGAGATAAAATCAAGAGAGATGTTTGAGATCATAGATGAGATACGCCAACAGGGAGGAATTGCAATAATTGCCCATCCCACAGCCAGATTCAGAAGAAGCCTTAAGCAGCCATGCATAGAGCTTAAAGGCAAGATACAGGGTATTGAAACATTCAACTCAAGAGCGCTTCTATTAGAGAACTGGAGAGCGCAGAGAATTGCATCAAGATTCAGATTTGGAGCAACTGGAGGATCTGATGCTCATTTTTATTATGAGATTGGCAGAGGATATACTGAATTTGAAGATGATCTCAGGCATGCTATAAAGACTAAAGCCACTAAAGTAGGGGGCTCTATCCTTTATGCTCCTGTTGGCGGGCTGTTAAGCTTTTTTAAGAGGAGCATATAACCATCAGTTAAATTCATTGAGGATGATTATTCTTAAACGACCGAACCTTATCTCAATAAGTTCATCACATATTCTTCAAGAATTAATAAAGATTCATAACCTATGATAGATTTCCCAAACCTTTCCCTAAAATCCAGTATCACATCCTGCATCTTATCTTTTTTCAGGACAAATTCAATATGCATTGAATAAGAGCCTATATGGCTCATGATCATAATGCAATCTTTTTGTTCTGTGTAATATGCTGTTATTTTATCTCTTATCTTTTCATCGCTTAATTCAATAAGAAGATGATAATATTCATATCCCATCTTCCTGAAATCAATTCTGGGCTTTAGCGCAATAATAATCTCCTTATTAACAAGCTGCTTATATCTTTGCGCAACTGCCCAATAACTTAAACTGACCTTTTTGCCAATTTCAGTAAAAGTTAATCTGGAGTTCAATGATAATTCAAGGATTATGCGTCTATCAATAGAGTCTATCTTTTCTTTTTCTGAATTAAAATCAATTTCCTTCTTGTATATTAATTTGCCTTTAGCCAGATATTTGTCATTAAATAATGGATTGCTTATGGGTATAAGGACATCTTTCTCTTTAAAATAATCTCCAAACCTGCTAAAAAAAGCAAGATAGAATTGAGTGAATTCTTTAGAGCCTGGTGATAATGTTGTAATTATTAAATCCCATACACCCTCACTGTTTCCAGCCCATGCTACTTGATTGCTTGCTCTTATAAAATCAATAATATCCTTTTGAATTTCTTTTGTGACGCTTTTATATTTAACAAGTATCTTATGAATTTGATATCCTAATTTTGCAGGATTGACAAATGCAAAAAATCCAGTCAATATGTTATTCTTAATCAGCTGCTTAAATCTATACTGCGCAACCTCTTTACTTACTCTTGCTGCCTTTCCCAACTGATTAAATGATGCTCTAGGATTTTTATCAAGTTCTAAGAGTATTTTCTGATCAATTTTATCCATATTTTAATAGAATACAATAAATGATATATAAATTGTTGTATTCTAGTGATTAAATCAGAGAGGGTTTAATATATTAAAGATATATTCTTATTCTTGGTGATGAAAAATGAATAATGAATTCCCAATAGACATAAAACTTCAATCAGATAATTTTAATGATCTTGAATGGTGGCAGACTTTAGAAGGTGCATTGGATACAGCTGTTGATACTGCAAGGAAATCATTGAAAACATCAGGATTAAGTTTAGATTATGAGGACGAATTTGAAGGAGAATCTGAACAAAGGATCCGAGATGCAGGAATATGGCTCCCATATGAGCATAGGAAAACATTTTCACTCCCTAAAATTGAAAATAAATTTAGTAATCAAGGCATGAAAGAATTACTAATTGGAAAGGTAGGGATTTCAATAGCACAAATGCCAAGGACTGCTTATGATGGTCCATCATACCGTATGGAAGCTCTTGCAGATATTAAAAGGGCAGTATATGATCTATTAACAGGACGCCCTAATCCTGCAGGATTAGTCCTCTTAAAAGAGTATGGATTCAATGAAACAGAT
>JAGLGH010000371.1 GCA_023144115.1 Nanobdellota archaeon
GCTGCACAAGTCACATATTCGACATAACCTTTATTATCTAATTTAGGCGTCCTTGTAATAGATAGTAAACGTGTTTCCCCTTTCCTATTCTTAACCCATTCCTCTGTACGGGACTGCTTTTTCTTTTTAAAGACCTCTTTATTATTAGCAATGCAAACACTGGCTTCTTTCACACTAATTATGTCGTGCAAATCCTTCCCTTCTAATTCCTCCTTTTTCAATCCTAAGAATTTTGCATGGGCTTTGTTTACAATACCATAAGTATTTTTATCAGTCAAATTCCACATATGGTTTTCTACATTATCAAGTAGCAATGTCTTCTCTTCTGACTTCAATCGCTCCATCTGAACCAAGAAATCTTGCGTGACTACTCTAATTAAACCGCCTTCCTTTAATAATTTAGCGCAAATCTTGACAATCTCTTTTTCAGTGTAGCTTTTTTTATCTTCCAAGGCTGCAGCATTTATTTTTTTAGCAATCAGTTCTTTAGCTGCCCCTAGACCTATACTCTTGATATAAAAAGTTATTAAATCACTCTTTTTTATTTTCATCGCGCACCTTTTTTTATGTTTTTATTTTATTTCTCGCATTTTGGCATGATCAAAACTTCAGTCATTGCTGCCTGCGGATCTTTTTTAACTCCTCCAACCACAATCTCTGCAAAGAACTTGATGTCATCTGAAGATATCAAGCCACAGCTATGCTGCCGCTCTCAACTTTTCCCGATTTAAATTCTCCTGCAGTAGAGCAGCCAATCAGGGGAGCTTTGCCAGTGGATGCCCTTGCTTAATCCAGTTGCTAATTTTGTTGTCATTTTGATGACCTCTGTTTTTATTGATAGAATCAGGGATTATTTTTTACGCTTCCTTGATCCCCAAATATTTCTTCACATCTAAGACTAATTTTTTATTGTCAAACGGCTTTGAGATGAATCCTATAACATTATGATTCAGTTCAAGAAATGACTGCCCAAGATTAGATGATGCTGTAAAGACTGCAATCTTTAGATTATCTAATTTTTTATTTTTCCGCACTATCTTACAGAAATCATAACCGCTTATCTGAGGCATTCGTATGTCCAATATAAGCAGATCAGGACACTTTCCGGTTTCCAATTCAACCAATGCTTCTTTTGCATTAATAAATACAAGCACTTCAAAACCCTGTGACTCAAGAATCACCTTGACAAGCTCAAGGATATCCTGCTCATCGTCAACAACCATTATTTTTTTCACCATTTATCTTACCTCATTCTTATTTTTTGCAAGTATCATTCAAGGATGTTTAACATTTACCTCAATAGGGAGGGTAAAATAAAACTTTGAACCCTTGCCAGGGGCTGATTCAAACCATATAACCCCATTCATCAGCTCAAGCAGGCCATTGCATATCGACAATCCTAATCCTGGACCTGTGAATTGTTTTGTCAATGGATATTTAACCTGATAGAACCTCTTGAATATATATTTCTGATTCTCTTCTGATATGCCAATGCCAGTATCCTGCACCTCAAATTGCACACATTTTCCATTTTTGTATATCTTTAATGTGACAGTCCCTCCTGATTCTGTAGCCTGCACTGCATTCATCAAAAGATTTTTTAATATATAGATTACTCTGCCTGGGTCTGCATTAATATTAGGGAGGTCATTTTCTATGTGGAACACAGGGATGATTTTTTTGTCATTAAAGATTTCTTCCATAATTTCTTTTATTTCGTTAAATATTGAATATACATTAACATTCGTGGAAAACATTTTTATCTGACCCAGGTTTATCTTTGTCGAATCTATGAGGTCCCTTATAAGATGATACATCCTTTCAGAATTTCTGTTTATGATGTCAAGGTAATGGCGGGTCTTAGTATCTATTTTAGCAATGCTGTTGTCCATGAGCAGCTGCGAAAATCCTTTTATTGATGTCAGGGGGGTTTGCAGTTCATGTATTATAATGGAAATAAAGATATCTTTTTGCGCCTCTAATTCTTTTAATTCATCATAAGCAGCCTTAAGTTTTACAGTTCTCTTTTTTTTATTGGCATTTTCGAGTTGCGATGTTCGCTTAGTGACCCCCTGCTCAAGATGACAGCGAGATTCCTGCAATCCCTTATCTTCCTGCTTGCGCTTGGTTGTGTCATTCCTGACAACAGCAGAGTCATCAGGACTGCTAAATTCCTTATTGGATAATACCTTATTCATCCTTAATTGACCTCCTTTTTAGATATAAATTCAGAATCTTCGCCATTTGCTGACTTATTGATAGAACTATATCTCACACTGTGATTAAAAGCAGGAATTGCTATTTATTAATATTGGGTTTAAAAATGAAACTTAGGAGAAGATATAAACTATAAAAGAAAACTAAAAAAGATGAAGAATGTAGAGAACATAAAAGAGTTTTTAACCTTCTTAAATAACTTCACTTACTGTGATGTCTGAAGAACTCTTGCTGCTGCTCTGGTGTCCATTGGCTGGTCACCTGCAATAAGAAGAGCTTCATTTCCTGCGCCAGTGTCGTACAACTTCAAGATTGCCTTTTTAGGTGAGAACTCTTCTGCGCAATTATCCATTGTAATGCCAATGACTTAGCTTGCATCGCATTATAAAACATAATAAATGCCCTTTCCAACACCTTTTCTATGTATCACTCCTTTCTTAATTGACTCAATTCTCTAAGGGCAGTATCCTGGGAAGTCTTTAATAAAGCGAAAATCCTAAGATGTGATGTTGAACTCCTTAATCTTATCTTCAACCGCTTTTTTCAGAGATTGAATATAAAGATTCATTTGAAATTCAATTTCTTTCAAATCTTGAATAGTAACAGGGATACTATAATAATTGATGCCATTCCTTTTTGTCCGCATCTTTTCAAAGAAGTCCCAATTTAATTCCAGTTCAGGATGTTTTACGCAAAGATATGAGAATAAACATTGATGATTAGAAGACTTTACCTTATCAAAAGCAAGATATGCCTCTACTAATTCATGCAAGACATCATAATACATCTTATAAGCAGAATTCCATCGTTTTCTTGATAATGTATCTTTTGCGCTTTCCAAATCTTCTTCAGCAATCATTAGGTTTGCTTTTATCTTATCAATATCAATTATTTCAAGAGGCCTAATGTTACCTTCTGCATTGCATCGAGCATAAACATCATTTTTGTTTCTAAATACTGGCATTTGCAATTACCTCTCCAGGAATATCACCTTTAATCAAATCGCCTTTGATAATATTTCTTAATAATGCTGAACCCATTTTTTTCAATTCTTTTTTATTTTGGCTGACAAATAATTGTATATCATGATGAAGTTCTAGTTCATATTTGCCTATATCCAAACCTTCTGGATTACCATAGACAAACAAATCAATATCACTTTCTTCTGACCAATCACTCCTGCTAAAGCTGCCGAAGATAATTACGCTTTTGACTTTTTTTAATGATGCAAGGTGGTTTAAAAAACCACTATTATAAAGCTTATTTAATGCAAATATTCTTTTTTTATATCTATAACTTGGATTTTCATGATTGCTGATGTAATATGGCATCCTGTCTTTATCCTTAATCTTAAGAATAATGCCTTGTTCCTGAAATCTTTTAAGCCATTTATCTAGCTTGCTCTGCGCTAAATTCAGCATCTTTGATAATTCAATAAAATGCCAATGCCTACCAGGATGATTAAAAAACATCTCCAATACATCATTTTCCATGCTTATTCTTCCCATAATACTTCCCTTAAAGGGAAGTATTATTTAAATGTTTCCATTTTTATAAGATAGATTAAATTTTTAAGCAAAGCAATGTAGCTTTCAAATGGATGTATCAACAACTCATTTAAAAGTTTAGCCTATAAAATTCCGCAAGTTTTCCGACGATATCGAAAGAAGTTAACAATCACTGATTATCATAGCATCTACACAAAATTTTATTTCACAACAATAAACACATCCAAAATCCGAACGAAAAGAATATAGACCTGA
>JAGLGH010000372.1 GCA_023144115.1 Nanobdellota archaeon
TCTCTGCGCAATAATGGAAACAAGAAAAACAAAAAAAAGTGTTATATCATTGCAATCTCAATGCTGATTGTTTCTTTCCTGCAAAATCTTGTGGTTTTCATGCAGATTGGTTTGCCAAAGCAAATAATGCCAACTGGAGTGAATTTCCTGCAACAGTTTATAACAGTGCTTGGAGCGAAAACAGGATTTAGTATATTTATGCTTTTCCTGGTTGCATCTGGATTGTTCATATTTTGGAAAGATAAAAAAAGATATTTGCCAATATATCTCTTTATGTTTGTGTTTTTAATTTTATCAGTATATTTTGGCACTTTTGCAAATATATATCTTAATTTCCTATTTTCAGGATTTGCAGGCATAACTATATTCAGGCTTATAAGAAGAAGATGGGAGATTAGCATAGTAAGAGATCTCCTGCTTATCATAATTCTTTGCGGAATAATATTCTCTGCTTTTTCTCATATAAACAGCATATCAGAAGCAGAACCAAATGATAGCATGATTTTTTTGCTCACACAGTTTGGAAAATATTCTGATGCTAAAGAGGTCGTGCTTTCCCATCCAAAAAATGACTATGTGATCAAATATGTAGCAGGAAAAATCCCTTTCAGAGAGCAAAGCAATGGCTATTATTATTATGATTATATATCTGACTCTGCAGAGAGGGAAAAAACTGAGGCAGACATATTCCATGCAAGGAATCTGGCAGACATGACTAGCCTGATTGAAAATAATAGCATCTCATACATATTAATTGATGAGGCTATGAAAAAAGGACTTGTATGGAAAGAAGAAAAGCAGGAAGCGCTGTTCTTATTGACTAACAAAGAAACATTTAAAAGGCTGATTGCAAATGAGAGTAATGAGTTGTATATGTATAAAGGACAGCCAGAATAGGAGAATATCAAATGAACATATTAATAACCACAGTCTTATGGATTACGTACTTCATTTCATTATTTTTTGCTGTCTTCTGGCTGCTTGTGCTTATTGAAAAAAAGGAGCGCAAAGAGCCGCAGAAGCTGAAGATCTTTCCAAAGGTAACTATTGCAATACCTGTATATAATGAAGAGAAAACACTTGCCAAGACTCTTGCATCAGTCCTTAGATTGGATTATCCAAAAGATAAGATTGAATGCATCATAGTGAATGATGGGTCAGTTGACAGGACTGGCGAAATCGCCAAAGAGCTTGTAGCCAAGCATAAGGAAAATAACATAATCCTAATATCCCAGGAGAACAAGGGAAAAGGTGCAGCAATGAATGCTGCAATGGCAGCTTCAGGAGGAGAATATTTCGTATGTCTTGATGGAGACTCTTTTGTAGAGCCAGATGCGCTTAAGAAGATGCTTCCTTATTTTGATGCTGATGATATCGCTGCTGTGCTGCCATCACTTAAAGTGAAAAATCCATCCAATATGCTGCAAAAGATGCAGTGGTATGAGTATATAATAAACATGTTCTATAAGGAACTCATGGCAAGGCTGAACAGTGTGCATGTTGCACCAGGACCTTTCAGCGTATATCGGAAATCAATCCTTGAAAAAGTTGGAGGCTTTGATGAGAATCACAATCTTACTGAAGATCTTGAGATGGCATTGAGGCTGCAAAGCAAAAATTACAGGCTGATTCAATTGCTGAATACAACAATATATACTGTTGCACCAGATAATCTCAAGGACCTTTACAAGCAAAGAAACAGATGGTATAAGGGTTCGATATTAAACGCGCTGCACTATAAAAAGATGATATTTAACAAAAACTACGGGGATTTCGGGATTATCCAGATGCCTACAATCCTTATATCTGGTGTGATTGCCCTGGTGCTTATCTTATCTACAATTTATTATACTATCAGGCCGTATTTCAGGCATTATGCCAATCTCAAGCTTATTGATTTTGATATCATGACTATTATCAAGAATATGGAGTTCAATTTTCGTATCCTTGACCTTAACTATACAGTGCTTTTTGTTGCTATTGTCATGATATGCATCACACTGTATGTAATAAAGAGATCCCATGT
>JAGLGH010000373.1 GCA_023144115.1 Nanobdellota archaeon
TGCTCATCAAGATTTTATTCATATCATGGAGTTTAAAATGGAAGAAGAAAAAAAAGATGAAAAACAAGAAAATAAACCTGAAGAAAAAGAGAATGAGGCAAAAAAAGACAGGCTAATCAGAGAGGATATGACTATTGGGAATATTGTCCGTGGTTATCCTTCTGCAGCAGCAGTGATGATGGAATATGGGCTTCATTGCATAGGCTGCCATGTAGCAGAATGGGAGACTCTTGAACAGGGATGCAAGGCGCATGGAATCAGCAAAGAAGAGATGGATAAAATGCTGGATGATCTCAATTCTCCTGAAGTGATTGAAGGAAAGATAATCTTTAATGAGAAAGAAGCAATAGAAGAGACTCAGGAAGAAAAAGCAGAATCTGCAAAAAAAGGATTTTTTAAGAGGCTGAATATATAGTAAAATTATTTCCAGCCTTTGGCTGAAGATCATTTTATAGTTCTGGTAATGTAATAAAGAGGGTGTTTTATGGAAAATGAACAGGAATCAAAATTAAAAGCTTTAGCATATAATAAAAAAGGAAAAATTGAAGTTAAGCTTACAAAAGAAATAAATAATAAGGAAGACCTTAGCCTTGCTTATACCCCTGGAGTTGCTGAAGCATGCAAAGCGATCAAAGAGAATTCTGATGCAGTATATGAATATACATCAAAATGGAATTCAGTTGCTGTTGTCACAGATGGTACAGCTGTGCTTGGATTAGGTGACATAGGTCCGCTTGCCAGTATCCCTGTCATGGAGGGGAAGGCAGCGCTTTTCAAAAGGTTTGCTAATATTGATGCCTGGCCTGTTGCTCTTGATAATGTAAGATTAGGTGGGCGATCAGGCATGACTGATGTTGAAAAATTTGTCAATGCAACAATAGCCATAGCTCCACAGTATGGAGGAATAAATCTTGAAGATATAGCTGCGCCTGCATGTTTTGAGGTTGAGTCAAGGCTTAAGCAGGAGCTTGACATCCCTGTATTCCATGATGATCAGCATGGCACAGCGATTGTTGTTCTTGCTGCTATAAAAAATTATCTTATCATTGCAGAAAAAAATATTGGGGATATCAGGATTGTCATTCTTGGAGCAGGATCTGCTGGATTGAGCATTGCCAGGCTTTTAAAGAATTATGGCGCAAAAGAGATATTAATTTGTGATAGCAAGGGTGTTATCCATTCTGGCAGGAATGATATTAATCAATGGAAAAAGGAATTTGTTGCAGAGACTGAGGCGCGCACTCCAGCTGATGCATTTGATGGCGCTGATGTGTTTATTGGAGTATCAAGACCAGGAATTGTCACGCAGGACATGATTAAATCAATGAATAATAATCCAGCTATATTTCCTATGTCAAACCCAATTCCTGAGATACTGCCTGAAAAGGTGATGGAATGCAGGAGTGATGCAATAATCTGCACAGGACGATCAGATTATCCTAATCAGCTGAATAATGTTCTTGCTTTTCCTTTTATATTCAGAGGGACGCTTGATGCGCGCGCAAGTGATATAACTGAAGAGATGAATATAGCTGCAGCAAACGCAATAGCAGAGCTTGCAAGGACTGAAGCGCCTGCTGAAGTTCTTGATTCTTATGGTCTTGATAAATTAGAATTCGGAAGAGATTATATCATACCAAAACCATTTGATTCCAGGCTTCTTGCAAAGGTCTCTGCAGCAGTGGCGGAAGCTGCTATAAAATGCGGTGTTGCTGGAAAAGAGATAAATCTGAAAGAATATGAGAAAAAATTACATCATCTATTCTAATATCTCAACATCATCTACTATTCCATCAGAATCAAGATCTATTCCTTCAACCACTTTTGCAGAGATTTTGCAGTCGAACTTATTGCCTTTGATTATCTCTTTGAAATATTTGATAAATGCTATCATCACAGCTTTTGTTCCTGCATATCTTTTCCCAGCTATAACAAGAATATGTTTCTTCTTGTTGAAAGGATTTTTTAGCTTAACTATGATTCCAGTTTCATCAGAATGATATGTCTTTCCTGATATTTTTGATGTGATTGCCCAATTATTATCTTTATTCATCCAGATTGGCATCTTTGAGTTTATCCTGCCAGTTATAGTATTTATGACTGGACCTCCCACAAGTATAAGATTATCTTCAAGATCCTCGGTTCTTGCTTCTGTGTCAAGCTTGACATTAAGATCAGGGACCATGCTCAAAAAACTGCCAAGGAATAATGCAAGATCCACTGCATAGTATCCATCTCTGCTTCGCGCTTTTTCAGGGCCGTGAGGGTCAGGGCTTCCTACAATTATTGTTGCATTCAGCTTGCCTTCGTGTATGAACGGCTCCAGAAATTCAATTGGCTCTTTCTCAATCCCTTCAATATGCTGGCTGATATCAAATTCCTTGAGCTTGAGCACCTGCGCAGGTTGTGTTGCTTTGTAGAAATTTGCCTGCGCTCCCTGGATTGCTTTTTTACTGACAACTTCGATAATACCTGCTCTTTCTAATTTTCTTATATGATAATAGATTTTCTGTTCATGAATCCTGAATCTTTTGGCAAGCTTCATCGGGTAGCTTGCTTCTTTTGCAAGGTCTTTAGCAATCTTTAGGCCAAGCTCTGAGCTTAGTGCTTTGAGTTGCTTTAGTCCAATCTCCTGTCCAGGAAGGGATGCAACTTCGCCTTTTCTTTTTTCGATGACTATCATATAATCCTCTATAATTTCTTTAAAATACTATTATTAATTAATTGCCATAGGTGATATTTAAGCTTTCTGATTAGGATATTAGCCAGACAATATAAATTTAACC
>JAGLGH010000374.1 GCA_023144115.1 Nanobdellota archaeon
ATAACATACTGATATGAATCATAATCATATTCTGTGGATGCCAAACCATAATAATAATCTCCTGAAGCAGAACTTGAAGTAGCAGTTGAAAAATAATTATAAGCTTTAAAGTAGCTATCAAAATAGGCAATTGTTTTGTCTATCTCTTGAGATTTATTCCTTAATTCTTCTTCTTTTATCATAAGCATGGACTGTTTATCATCTAGTTGTTTTCCTAAAGTCTCTTTTTCATTTGAAAGCTGAATTGCCTGATTTTGCAAATTTTGAATCTCAAGTTGAGTCTGAGTTTTCTCAGATGCATAATGTTGGAGAGTAGCTAAATAAACCAAACCTATGATTACTAAAATAACTACCATCATCACATAATACCGTTCTTTTAAAGTTTTCATTATAATCCACCCCTTTAGTTTACTTTTTAAAATTATTTATATGTTTATTATCTCACTCTAGGGTAGGAGTTATATTTAAAGTTTTCGTTGGTAAATTGCTAATAGATTGTTGAAATTATTTATTATAAGGATATTGTTTATAAAATGTTATGAGATTGTTGGAAATGGTTTCATTTATTAAAAGAGGTAGAAATAGAAGAAATATTTTTGAATCACTGAATAAACCATCCATACATTCTGAACTAACAAGAAAAATATATGGGAAAACAAGTAATACATATTTCAATATGGTATCAAGAGGATTAAGCGAATTTAAGCAGAATAAGTTAATAGTAGTTGTAAATCCAAAATCAAAGACTGGGAGAATTTATAAAAAAACAAAATTTGGAAAACTTGTTGAACAAGAACTAAAATACTTGGAAAGCTAAGTATTTGCTTTATCAAAAATCATCCCTTTTTGACAATATAATAAGATAGGACTTTTTCAAAGAATCCATCCAACAAAAACCAAAAGTTATTTGAACTAACTCCAACTAACATAGGATAGGTAATATAACATGAAGAAAGTAAGCATGAATTTACAGGTCTCAAAATATACAAGCAGGATTTTAGGAGTAATAAAAGAAAAATGTGCTAATTTATTTGGAGAAGAATTTATTGATAAAGAAGTCAAAGAAGAAATAATCATAGATGTAATCAAATCCTGTGAGCAGCATATTAATGAGCATGGGCATAGAAAAATGGACTTAAAAGATTTGCGTAAACTTTGTGGAGTTGAATAGACATGATTTCTTTTGAAAATTTTGAAAACATTTATATAAACCAGTTATTCTCTTATAGTTATGTTCTGTGATATAGTGCTTCCAGATAGAAATGAGAAAGAATTCATAGAGATAGCTGAAAAACTTGGCTATACTCATATTATCTTTGCATACCCCTTTAATAAGAAAGGGTATCCTTCAATAGGAGATAGCAATATAAAAACAATCCCAGCAGCAATACTAGAGACAAAGAATGTCAACAAGGCAAGGACAGAAAAAGAGATTGTTATTGCACAAGCAGGAGAGCAGAACAGGCCTGTATTTGAATCAAGATATATTGATATAATTTATGGGCTTGAATGCGTATCAAAAAAAGATTTCATTCACCATAAGGCAAGCGGCATGAATCAGGTTCTTGGTAAATATGCGCAAAAGAACAAGATTGCCATTGCGTTCTCGTTTTCTATGCTTCTCAAAAGCAAAGGCGTAAAACGCGCTGCAATCATGGCAAGAATAAGCCAGAACATAAGAATCTGCAGGAAATACAACCTGCATATGATAACAGCAAGTTTTGCTAAAGATCCTTATGCCATGCGCGCTCCAAGAGACATGATGGCTCTTATGGAGGATTTAGGAATGACTGGCAGTGAAGCAAAAAGCTCTATGCAGCAGCCAAAATCTAAAGAAAAGTTTATATAACAAGATTAATTTTAAAGTAAAGAAAGATGGCAGAAGAAAAAAACATCCAGAAACTGATTGAAACACTGCATCCTCTTGAGCAGAAAGTGCTGCCATTATTGATAAAGCATACTGCACTTGCAGATATAGTAGATGCATCAGGGCTTTCGCAGGTAGAAGTGATGAGAGCACTCCAGTGGATGGAAAACAAAGATATAATCAAGATAAAAGCAGAAACAAAAGAGCTAATTAGCCTTGAAAAAAACGGAAAAGATTATCTTAAAAAAGGATTGCCTGAAAACAGATTTCTTATCGCAATTAAAGATAGTGCTTTAGCAATGCAGGAGATAATAAAAAAAGCAGGGCTTGATAAAGAAGAACTCAATGCCTGCATAGGAATGCTCAAAAAGAAAGCAGCAATCAATTTCAATGATCAAAAGATAGAAATCACTGAACAAGGCAAAAAGTTGCTCGGCAAAGAAAGCCTTGAAGATAAATTTCTAAAACAATTATCTCACAAAACACTCTCCCTTGCTGACCTAAGCCCTGAAGAAAAGTTTGCTTATGATGTATTCAGCAAAAGAAAAGACATAATCAAGACTGTGCTTACCAAAGAAAGAACTACAAAACTTACAGAACTTGGCAGGAAAATTGCCTCAATGAATCTAAAATCAGGTGATGCCCTGGAAAGACTGACCCCAGATATGCTAAAAAAAGGCACATGGAAAGGCAAGAAATTCAGAAGATATGATGTCAAGATAAATGTGCCTGCAATTGATGGGGGCAAAAAGCATTTTGTCAATCAGGCTATAGGATATGCAAAAAAGATCTGGCTTGAGATGGGATTCACAGAGATGGAAGGTAATATGATAAACACATCATTCTGGAACTTTGATGCGCTGTTCACAGCCCAGGACCATCCAGTGAGGGAACTGCAGGATACTTTTTACATAAAAGACCCTAAAAGCGGAAAGCTGCCAGACCCTAAACTTGTGAAAAAAGTAAAGGCTATGCATGAGCATGGCGGGGACATAGGAAGCAAGGGCTGGATGTATAAGTGGAGCGAAGATGATGCAAAGCTGAATGTCCTGAGAACACATACAACAGTATTATCTTCAACTACCCTTGCAAAACTAAAAAAAGAGGATTATCCTGCAAAATTCTTTGCAGTAGGCAAATGCTTCAGGAACGAGGCGCTTGACTGGTCGCACTTATTTGAGTTCAATCAAACTGAAGGTATTGTGATTGATCCTGATGCTAATTTCAGGAATCTGCTTGGATATCTAAAGGAATTTTTCAAAAAGATGGGATATCCCAAAGCAAGGTTCAGGCCTGCTTTTTTTCCATATACTGAACCCAGTATTGAAATAGATATATTTCATCCAGTCCATAAGAAGTGGCTGGAGTTCGGCGGAGCAGGAATGCTGCGGCCAGAAGTTGTAGAGCCTCTGCTGGGCAAAGATGTCCCTGTGCTTGCGTGGGGTCCAGGATTTGACAGAATAATACTTGAATATTATGATATAACTGATATTAGAGACCTTTATAGGAATGATCTTAAGCAGATAAGGGAAATGAAATCCTGGATGAAATAAAAATGAAAGAGCAATATCTCGTAGATTCATACCAAAAAGAATATGATGCGA
>JAGLGH010000375.1 GCA_023144115.1 Nanobdellota archaeon
GGGTGCTGCTGAAGAAACAGAAGAATCTGCTGAAGGTAAAGGTGAAGAAGAGGCTGCTGAAGAAACATCTGAAGAAAAGAAAGAAGAGTAAATCTTCTTTTATTATTTTTTATTTTTACTTTGATTGATATTCTTTAATAATCATTTCACAATAATCCGTTTATAGAACCATAATCCTTTCTTGGAGGCCATTCACCTTCTATTTTTTGTTTTATTTTTCCTCCAAATAAATGTATATTTGTATTAAGGGATGCTTCATCAACTAAGGTCGCTAAATTTGAAAGCATTTCTCTTTCTGAGTCATCATCAATAATAAAATTATAACCTTTATAGAAATATACACCTGTTGAATCAAAATAGCCTCTTGTGATAGTATCCATTAAAGAATCATCTTTAGAGTTCATCCAACCATTGAGTTCAAACCATTTTGCATGTGAATATTTTACATTTTCTGGAGCCAAAAATAGACTATGTTCTTTAATCGCAAACATCTGTCTTGAAGCATGAAATGATTTTATTTTTGGACTAGAAGAATCTATTCCATATTTCTGATCATATTGTGTTTCATCCATAGTTTATGGAGGTGAATGGCATTTTATTAACCTTTCGAATTTGTCCAAATAATGTTGCATATAGTCTCTAGGTCTAAGTTCAATAAAGGAAAAGAAAAAAGAGCAAGAATCAACTAAAATTCCTTACAATTATATTTTTCTAAAAATTGTTTAATTTCAGGTAGATATTCTTTGAATGTTTTTATATCTGCCTCTATTAAAGAACCAGAGTCTTGTCCTAGATGGTGATAAACTTGAACAGGTTCTGAAACTAAATTATAATACTTGCGTTTATCACTTAGGTAAATTTTATCATTTGTTGCAACCCGACTTGGAAAAGGAATATCTTTACCCCTATATTGTTTTAATATAATATCTGGTTCTGACATTTCACGAATTGTAACTCTTAAATCATAATGCTCTATCAGATTATTGATTGTTATTACTACATAGTTTATAACTATTTAGGTTATGGACTCCTTGCCCCCCCCTTAGTTTTTCATTCAAATACACGAGAAGTATTGCCATCCTTGCCTATTGTAATCACATTATCCACAAATGTCTCAATCTTTGATTCATGCGATACAATAATCAATTGCTTGTTGCCTAACTGGTCTATTATATTCCTGACATTATCAAGCTGGTTTGAGGAGAAGCCGTCTGTAGGTTCATCAAGAATTATAAGGTTGCCTGTCTTTATGTCTGGTATAAGGTCATGGATCACTTTATTGAGCGCAAGCCTGTAAGAAAGTGAAATTGAAGCTTTTTCTCCTCCAGAAAGATTTTCTATATAAGCGTCATAACCATTCTGCGTAACAATTGGGGTGAACTGCTCATCCAGTCTTACCTGAAGGTTCTCGTCTTCAACCAGAATATTAAACCATTCCTGGACATGATTATCAAACTTGCTATGGATTGAGAACAGCACATGCTTTTCTATTATTGCAATAAGATTAATGAAATACTGGTCAAGCCATTGGATTGTCTCTTGCGTAGTTCTTAGACTCTTAAGGGATTGAAGTTTCTGGCTTATTTCTTTCTCTAGATTTGCAGCCATCATCTGCATGCCTTGTTTCTCTTTTTCTATGGAGTTTATATCAAGAGCAAGCCTTCTTTCGTTAATATATATCACATCAAGATCTTTTTTGATTTCTGTATATAGACCTTCGATGCCTGAGAAGCCAGTGAGGTCCTGCTGGATTATCATCTTTTTCTGATTTATCTCTCCAATCTCTGATTTTATAGCTGCTTGTTTTTTCTCAAGCTCTTCTTTATAGCTAATCTTCTCTTTCATATTATTAATCTTAAGCCTATTAAGATCCAGCATTGCAGTTTCCTTACGCAGCATCTCAATATGAGATCTTGTGGCTGCCAGTTCTTTCTCGCTTGCTGCTAATTGCTTTGAGTACAACTCTTGATTCCTCTCACTGGTGCCTATCTTTGTATCTTCTCTTACGATTATTGCTCCTTTATATCCTTCTGTCACCAGCTGTTCGCATGTAGGGCATGTATCAAGGGATGTGATTTTTGACTTTATCTCTGAGGCATTATTTTTGATTATCCTAAATTCTGTAATCTTCTGGTTCATCTCTCTTATTTTTACCTCAAGTAGCTTGAGATTGTTTTCTTTTGATTTCATTTCTTCTTTTATTGATTCTTCCCTGCCTTCTTCAATTTCTTTGCTGTCTTTCCTGATATCTTCTATCTGCTTTTCAACTCTTAAGATATCTGCAGAGTCTCTTTGCTTCTCTTCAATCTTCATCTTAAGCCTGAGATCAAGAAGTTCAAAGTTTTTTTTGAGTTCTCTCATTTCTTTAAGCTTATCTTCAAATTTTGCAAGTTCTTCCTGTTTCAGGCTAAGCTTTGTTTTCAGTGTTTCATGTTCAGTTTTCTTTGTATTGATATTGTGATCATAATCTTTTATAGATTCAAGAATTCGGTTTATTTCTGTTTTTCTTTCTTCAATTCCCATGCTTTTTCCTTCCAGCACTTTTGAGCGTTCTTTTAATGTGCGGATGTATATAGATGCATTTTCTCTAATCTGCCTGTACTTATCTATATTGAAAACCTTTCTGAGGACATCCAGCCTGTTTTCAGGATTTTCAATTATTATGCTTTTCATGTCTTCCTGAGGAGTATAGACTGTATATCTGTAGATAAGGTCTTTTGATTTGGTAAGAATGTTCTTTGGATAACCAAGAATGTCCAGGATTTCGGCTTTCAGCTCAACAGGTGTGAGCTCTTTTTTTTTCCCGTCAGAGATTATATATCCTGATGTCTGGTTGATTGATTTGCTTCCTCTTTTCAGTGTCCGCTTTATGATTATCTCTTTTTCATCAATTACAACTGTAAGAGTGACAGAACCTTCTTTTTCTCCATGCTTAAGCAATGTTGCACCGTCCAGTTCTTTTGGTCTGAATCCAAACAAGCAGAATTCAATTGCAATAAGAATAGTTGATTTGCCTGCGCCTATATCCCCGCTAAGCAGAAGCGAATTGTCTGGAAATTTTATTGTTTCATCTACATAAGAGCGGATATTCTTTAGTGTTATGGATTTAAGAATCATTTCATATTTTAAGTATGGGTGGATGTTTAAATAGTTTTTCAAAAGTTTACTGGGAAAACTTTTGATATGTGATGGAAATTAAGCATCTTCTGGATCTTTTGATGATACTAATCAAATGAATATGCTGACAAGATCATATCTTTAAAACTTGTGTAATCTGGTCTT
>JAGLGH010000376.1 GCA_023144115.1 Nanobdellota archaeon
GTAAAGCTCTGAAAGAAGGGTATTATTAAACATGCACTGATAACTAATAGTTTTGATCTTTTCTTCTTTCTTAACATACGCTTTCCTTCCGGAAGCATTAATCTCGCACTGAGTTTTAAACCCATATTCAACCGGGACATTTCCGGAGAGAAGGATAATTGAACCAGAACCAAAAGCATCTACAATCCGGTATTTTTTGCCTTCAACAACAAGTGTTAAGTTATAATCTTCCAGGCTATTTATATCCTCTATGCATGCTTTTAAGGTTCCCAGATTTTTCCTGATAATATGTGAAGCACCGCCTTTTGAATTGATCATCATGCATAAAAGTATCATCACTAAGGATGCGGCTAACATTGCATACTCCGAAGCTGATCTCATTTGTATATTCCATTTCGTGCTGAATCTTCCATAATAGTCGCCGAATCCTGTAATACTGATCCCTGTCTTCGTCATTGAATCAAGAAATAAATGTGTAAAAATACCAAGGAGAAACAACGAAGTAAGCACGGGGTTGATGAAATAAAAAATAACTGCGAGAATAAAAGCAAAACTAAACGAATGCAATAATCCCCTGTGTTCTGTAATCCTATTAAGATCAACAAGGGTAAAAGTACAAATATAAAAAATCCGCTGGAAGAGCCAGCCGGGAATGGATTTATTTGTGTCTGCATCAGGCAAAAGTCCAGCCCAAACGATAAAAAGCAAATGCAAAATATTTACTTCAAACCTTAACAATACAGAGGCAAACATATATGCACCTGAAGAAACTGCAACATGAGTAATTGTCGTCATAAAAAATCATCTCACTCTTGAAATTAATCGGTAACATAGAAGGCTTATTGCGAATACAACTCCGCCCATAACTGTGTCTGCAATTGAACTGCTTGCCCGAAGAAAAAAACGATACGCCATAGCCACAACAATAAATAATGTTAGAGTCCATCCAATACCCACTTCTTTCCTATAGGAAGAAGGGAATTTCTCAACATCAACTTTTTTTATCTCGCGTTCTTTACTACCTCTTGCTAACAATTCTCTTAATTTTCTAGGACTTCCTGCCGTTCTTTTCACAATACATTTTTTTACAACTGCATACTCTTCCTTTTTAATATTCAGCGATTCTTCCTTTACAAGATAGTCAAATAGCTCATTAATGCAATCATCATGCAAAGCTTTTATCTCTACATGCTCAAATGTCTGGTAAAACTCTCTCACTTTTGCGTCTTTAAGAGTGTTTGTTTCAGCAATTAAAACAACATTGCCCGTTTTAAGCAGATTAGAGAAAAATAGAATCATGCCTTGTGAGAGCTTTTTCTGCTCTTCTATAAAAATCAAATATTTTGAAGGAGAATTTTTTACTGCTGTTAATATGCGTCTTTCCAAAACATGCTGAGTGAGTTTTATTTTTTCTTCCTTTGGGATATCGTTATATTTCTCTTGCATCACAAAAAGCATTTCTTCAAAATCTCGCCTGCTACTATGTGCTTTGAGATAGATTATTTTTCTTTTTTCCTGCGAGTTTGCGTATTGTTCAAAAACTCGTCTTAAGCAGAAAGTCTTGCCTATCTTCCTGTCTCCATAAATAATAATATTGATGCTTTTATTGACGAGCCTTATGATTTCAGATATGTTTTTCGTCCTACCCGTAATAAGGGATAGTGCATCGGTGATCATTTCGCCTCTCCTATTTTTATTAACCCGCAAAGTTCGTAGATTTTTCTTTCCAGTTTTTCTTTCTTCCCTATTAATTTTAAGAATTTTTTGTTCTCTTTTTTCTTCTCAATAGCAAAGTCATGTTTTTTAAAAAAACTATTTAATGCCTCCTCCATAGCTTTTTCTTTAGCAAGCTTTTCAGCCTCCTGCTTTACTGTTTTATATTCGCTCAGAGCCTTGCTTAGTTCCTGTGAAATCCTCAGCTTTGTCCTCTCAAAATCAGCAAGCATAGCCTGGAATTTGTAATCATTATTAGGCCGTATTTTCCTAAAGCATTCAGAAATATACTCGGCAACGTTGATAATTGCGTATTCCGGAGAACTTCGGCCACCATTTCCGGAAATCTTCGGCCACCTATTCCGGTCA
>JAGLGH010000377.1 GCA_023144115.1 Nanobdellota archaeon
GCCCCACTCCCTTTATCCTTGCATACTTCTCAAGGTTCTCTATTGTCAATGCCTTTGAGGTCGCCTGGGAATATCTTCCATGGATATGTAGGTCTGCTATAAACTTCATATCAACATTAAAAAATAGATTCTATATAAATGTGGTGGTAAAATTCATGAATTGTATTCATCAAAAGAAAATTGGAATTCTATCTTTATATTTACTTTTTATTTCAGAAATATTCTCTTTAATATCTAGTTTGAGTGGTTTTGCATGAATTTTGGCATGATGGAGCCACCCTCTTGCAGCATCCTTATCTCCTTCCTTATAAAAATGTTCAGCATATTGAAGCCCAACATTTACACCCACGCGATGAGAGGCCTTTTCAATACTTTCAAAAATAGATTCAGGATTTCCTAATGATGATTTATATGGCGAATCACAAAATTCTTCAACATAAATTTGTAACCCTGCTTGCGCTAATTCAGTAGCACCATTTTCTGCTAATCTGTAACAGTGTTCTATTCTTGATTTAAGATCTACGCTCATTTTATACCTTGTTTATTAAGAATATATCTTATTTTATTAATTTTTTTATTTTAATCTACTTACATATTATTCGCTTCACTTACATACTATCTCTTATTTGGATATTATTCCTTGGGCTTCCCCTTTTCTTTATACTCACATACTATTCTAAAAACATAACCTTTATATAGTCCTCTACTTACATATTATTCCTATGTGCTCTAATTGCATATCTTTCACTTACATATTATTTAATATTACTTACATGTTATTCACAATCTAAGAATATGAAACACCCTAAAAACAACAAAATCAGCAAAGATGCAAAGGCTAACGTAGTCGCAGAACTAAATTCATTCTTATCATCTATTGAAAGCAAATATAATCTTAGTTTTGATCAGATTCAACATCTGCTTCATGATGTCGAAAAGATCAGGCATCCTGACAAAAAATTAACAGAAAAAGAAGAAAATAACATCCCTACCTGCATATTTAATAACAACCATTTAAGCTGCCTTGAAGCAATTGTAAAATACCTTCGGGAAAATATATCTCTGAAATATTCTGAGATAGCTATCCTTCTCAAGAGGGATGTGGGACCAATAGGTGTCACATACAGGAATGCAAAAAAGAAAATGCCTACCAGATTTGTAATAACGCCTGGCATATCACTCCCTGCAGCCATACTTGCAAACAGAAAATTAAGCCCTCTTGAGAACATAGTATCTTTCTTCAAAAACAAAGGCATGAGATATAGTGAAATTGCAGCCATACTAAACAGGGATGACCGGACAATATGGACTGTAAGCAAAAGAGCAGAATTAAAATCAAAAAGCAAAACCAGATGAAAGCAAAAAAACAAGTTAAAGGATGGAGAAAAGAAGTTGACACATTCTTCTCTAGATGGCATGCTTTCATAAGCAAACACATACATCCTAATGCTGTGCCTGTAATGGTCTTTGCCGTAGTAATATTCTCATTCCTATTCATGTTCATGCTAAAGCAGGCAGGCATTATAGGTATGGTGATATCTCCAGCAGGCTTAAATTACAGTGATGAGATAAACATGAACTTCAGCAGAACACAAGAATATATCTGGTATCCTGATAATATTGGAGATATTAACTCAATAAGCCTTGATGGTAATATAATCGGAAACGGCAGTGTCCGCATCAGCATGATTATTGGAGATGAAACCTATCTTGTGCTTGACAGTACACTTCTTGAAGCCCAAAGTGGTGGATTGATTACTGGATTTGTTACTGGAATTGAAACAGGGGTTGAAACAGGAAATATTACTCTTGATGAATTATCTGAAGAAGAGTTTGCAGATATTGAATCAGAAATTGAGCAGCAGGAGACAAATGTAACTGAAGAAGAATCAGAACCAGCAGCCCCACCCTTGCCAATCCCACCAGAGAATGCAGATATCCAAATCAATTTAGAATATTTAAACGATTCTAACTTTGACACAGACAATGAGGGTATTGAGGTTTATGATGGGGTCATAGACCTTTCAATAAGTGACACAGCATTTAACTGGGCTGTTGATGAATCACACCTTTGCACAAAGTGGATTATAACAAATCATGATATAATTGAAGAAACAGCATTCTGTTATGGTGATGCACAATGCTGCGATTTGATTGAAGTAGACTTGCTTGGTGAAATCTGGGATGATGATTATTACTCATTCAAAGGCAAAGATGGTGCAGGAGAAAACAATACAATATCTGCACAGGTCATTTATGTAGATTATAACTTATCTTCAGAAAACCTATATTCATACATTTATTATAGCAATAACGCAGAAAAACAGCTTATATTCCTGCCAACTTCATCACAGATGATAAGCTTCAATAATGGATGCATTGACACATGCATACTTTCATCAATTAATGAAACAAATTACAGGTTTATCATAGAGACAGGCCCTGGCACCACATTTGAACTGCATAAAATTAATTATTATTTTGCAGGCAGCGCAATGAACCTTACTGGATTGCAACCAGACGATTTGATTAATACCTCATATACTCTCCTGTGCAACGATGGTGAGCTAGGGATGAAAGACACTTATTTGCGTTTAAGATATCCTGATGTAAATTATGGCGATTATGATAGTGTAAAGGTAGGAAATGAGAATGCCCTGGATTGGTATAGGAGAGGACTATTCCAATTCAATCTCTCTTATATACAATCCAATGCAGTGATAACATCAGCAGAGCTTAAGATTTACAAGAAGACAGGTGCGCCAGACCCAAATATAACCTTATATAGGATGATACAGAGTTGGGATGAAGATGAGGCAACATGG
>JAGLGH010000378.1 GCA_023144115.1 Nanobdellota archaeon
AAAAGCTTATAAAAAAATCGCCGTCTATGGCTTTTTTACCTGAGCGAGAGTTAGATAATATGTTTAATGATCTTTATGCGGAATTAAAAAAGTCACATGATGGCTATTGTGTTTTTTTGAATAAAGAAAATATGCTTTGCTCGATATATGAAGAAAGACCGCAAGTTTGCAAAGATTACACAACCGACAGATGCGATAAAATAAGAGTTATAGAGCTATGAAAATAGAGACAAGAGAAGGAATTGATCATAATTATGTCAATAAATATCTTTCTGATAATTTTAACGGATTATCTAGCTATGTTTCTGATGGTTTTTATTATGTTAATGGTGAGCTAACACCAGATGATGAGGCTCAGATAAAATCTTTCTACAATAATTTACAGCCCTATACATATGAAAATGATTATATGGTCTCTTTTTTAAAAGAAAAGTATTATATAAATGCAGAAATGGGAACAGAATATTCTCATGAAATAAGCGCAAAAACTGTAATGATGATAGAAAATGGCGATATCACATTAGAAGATGCAGCAATCAATGAAGATAAGGGAACAAAAGTAATTGAGGAATTGAGAAAAGGCTATTGGCATAGCGCATATTTGGCGCATGTTTCCTATGAGCCTATTGCTAAGCTACAATCAATACATGAAGAAATAAGGATTTATTTGAAAAATTATATCAATGATAAATATCCACCAACTTTTCACGTTGAATAACTATGATCACAATAATAGTAGAGGATGGATCTATAGTAGCAAACGCAAATAGCTATATTAGCCTTGCGGATGCTAGAGATAGGGCAGAATTTTTAGGCGTAACTTTAAGTAGTGATGACGATACGGCAAGCGCACAGCTTGTTCAGGCGGCTTATTACAATGATTCTATGTATTCTGATTGCTTTCAAGGATCGATAGTAGATAGCTCACAAAAAATGCAATGGCCTAGAAACGGCGTATATATTTACGATAATCCATTTCCTAATGACTCAATACCACAGCAAGTTATTGATGCTCAAGTATTTACAGCGGGTGCTATTGAAGGCGGTACAAAATTATACCCTAATGACAATGGCCGCAGCGTTGCGAGTGAGACTGTTGGCAGCATATCGCGATCATATTTCAATAACGGCAAGACTGGAACAGACGTAACAATAACAAGCACTGAAAACGCGATTAAGCCTGTTTTAGATAATTGTTCTGGCAAATATTCATATTCGGTTTATTCATAATGCTAGATCTAACTGAAGTCGTAGACGAGCTATTCACAGAGTTAGCTATAAAAGCCTCAGATGAAAAAATAGGTTTTAGATCTGATAACGGGCTTGTTGATTTTGCTTCAAATGAATACACGCCAGGACTGCCAGTTACTACTTGGGTTGATGGTTTTATCCCTAGCTCTATATCAGACTTGCTTGATGGAACTCGCTTTGATCAGGCAGATATAGCCGTAGGCACAAGCTATAAATATGAGCCTCAGAAGTCAGATCGATTAATTGTTGACGGAAAAGAGTATTCAATTATTGATATTTCTCCCGTCAAAGATTCTGGAATAGTTCATTATTATAATGTTATTGGCCAAATATGAGTTTTTCTAATGATGTAAGAAAAGGAATAAAAAATATCGAGGATGATAATGAAAAAATAGTGAAGCTTGCAGCTATAGAGCTTTTCAGGCGTATAATTTTTAGTACTCCTGTTGGCAATCCTACTTTATGGAAAAGTGAAGCACCTCCAGGTTATACGGGTGGATCAGCTAGGAATAACTGGTTTCTAAGCTTCAAAACTCCATCTGATAGAGATGATAGGGCCGCATCTGGAAGGCAAGCTACAGAATCAATAAAGCAGCTTAGATTAATAGAAAGATCTAAAAGCATGGTCTACATATTGACAAATAACCTCCCTTATATTGAGAGACTTGAAAAGGGGTGGAGCCAGCAAGCGCCCGCCGGAATGCTAAGAAAGAATGTAAAAAACTGGGATGATATAGTTAAAAAGATTTCCAGAAAGGTTAGGCGATGAGCTATAAGAATATAAATACCGCGCTTAGGTCTGTGATTGTAGATTTTGACTTTTTTGGCTTGCGCGTTGAAAACTGGCAAAGCTCGCCAAACGTTGATTTTTCTAGCCAAGAGCCAAAAGCTAGAGTCAGCTTTGTTTATGACCAGCCAGAAGCAAGAGAAATAGGCGCTAATAATTCAGAAGAAATAACCGGATTTATGCAAATTGACTTATATTATCCTAGCGGACAAGGTGATTCGGCAATAAATGAAAAAGCTGATCAAATAAAAACCGCTTTTGGGCCTAAGCGAATAACTGCAAATGATGATACGGTCAGAATAATTAAAAGCGGAATTAATACTAATCCTTTAACTGACAACGGTTGGTATAATCTTTT
>JAGLGH010000379.1 GCA_023144115.1 Nanobdellota archaeon
TCAGGGTGACTAATTTCTTATATATCACAAGCCCATTTGTCAAGTACATATTTGTCAACGATTCTGCAGGAGTTGCTGAGCATATATATAATGCTCTTCCGAACAGAACAATAATGGATCAAGGAGAAGTCAAGGCTTTTTTCAGCAAGGAACTGGTGGATTTTAATAAGATAAACGAAATCAAAGACCAGAATCATTATAAGATCAGGTTTATATTTTTTGAAGATGGTCCTGAAAATGCGGATATAGATGGTCTTTTTGGAGGGCTTAAAAATAAGGATATCACTGCTGTCAAGATACATGCTAATGATATCTCAAAGCTTGATGGAGTAGGTGAGCTGACATTTTATACTAAAAAATTAGGTAAGTTCACAGAAATTTGGGGAGCAAGCGAATCTGCATATATAGGTGAGGCTTCTGTATTCGGAGCGATATTTGCAGACGACCCTGAAACATATAACTGCAATATGCAAAGAGCATTCAACACATTTAAGCTTGTGAACACAATATATTTGGAAAAAGTGAAAGAGTTGAAAGAATATTATCAAAATGACCCTATGGCCGACCCAAATGACTGCCAGACTCCCTATATCAACGCAAGAGATTATCTGGAAATGCTGGACACAAAGATACCTGATGTAAAGTTAGGCTATACAGGATCAGGACAGATATCAAGTTGGATTTTATCACCAGCAGATCAACTTGATCAGCATAATGAAGATGCACTCTATAGATCATGCCCTGCAATATATTGAGAGTTTTGAATAACCTCTTAATTTGTTCAAAACTCTGATAGATTACTTTGATTCATTCATCAAAAGAGGGGTTAATCAAAGTCCCCTATTAATAAAAGATGCAAAACATAAGAAAAAGAGGACAGGTGAAAATGTTTGAGTCTATAGCTGTGCTAATCATATTTTTCTTTCTTTTGTCATTTGGCTTTACATTCTATGGCAAGATGCAGCAGATATCAAACATGAAAAAAATAAGGCAAGCTGTGGAGATAGACACTGTGAATCTTGCAATAAAAGCATCCAACCTGCCTGAGCTTCAATGCTCAATAAATAATGTGCCTGAACCAAATTGTTATGATGAAATTAAACTGAATGCATTCAGGGACATTACAGGAGATACAAGCAATATGGAATTCATGACAGACCATTATTATCAGCTCTTTGATTATAGCACAATCATGCTTAATGTGCTGTATCCCACCCAGGAGTCACTCCTGCTGTATAACAGGACAAGAAATGTAACTGGAGGAGGAGGCAGTATCCTGACATTGATGCCTATTTCATTATATAATCCAATTAGTAAGACATATAAATTTGCATATCTTAATATTATATATTATCCCCCTGGATAAATAATTAGAGATTATTAAAAATGAGAAATAAAAAAGGACAGATGGAAATTTTTGGGCTTGTCATCATAGTGATGCTCATAACATTAGGTATGTTCATAATTATCAGGTTTGTTGTTTTTAGTGATGAAGAAGAGACTCTTAAAGGATATACCCAGACGCAGTCAGCAGCAAATTTTCTTAGTACATTACGACGGACAACAACAGACTGCAATGAGATGAGCATAGAACAACTTATCCAGACATGTGCAGTAAATCCTTTTAAGACCTGTCCTGATGGCTCAAAAATATGCCCTTATCTGGAAGAGCAAGTTGAATACCTTCTGGAGAATACTTTAGTGGCATGGGGCAACAAGTCTTTTTATTTCAAAGCAGATATCCCTGCTTATGATATCAATATAACAAATAAGGACTGCACAAGAGATGATCCTGGCAATCTCAGGCAGGAGTTTATTCCCACGCAAATGGGAATCATCACAACCGAACTGAAGATATGTGACAAATAATTTTC
>JAGLGH010000038.1 GCA_023144115.1 Nanobdellota archaeon
ATAGCAATTAGGCGAACAGAGTACTTGGGTCTCACAGAAAATCCATTCTGACAAACGGTTGATATGAACAAACAAGCTACTACCTAAATGAACATCGATATTACTTTTGTATGGACCTTTTGATTTTAGAACTCTTGTATTTATGCGGTTTGTACCCTTTAAGCCTGATTATCCTTGAATCTATTTTTCTTGTCCTTAACTCATCTTCAAGCTTTTCTGCAAAAAATCCCTGGTCATATCCTATGCAAATAACATCAGGCCTTATCTCTTCTATTACTCTGTAAGGATCTCCTAAACTTCCTAATCTGATCTCATCAATTATGTCAATCTTTTCAAGCTCTGCTTTTCTCTTGTTTTCATCATGAAGTGGACTTGCCCCTTTAAGCTTCTTGACATTTTGATCTCTTGCTACAATAACAATCAGGCAATCACCAAGTTCCTTTGCCTGCCTGAACATGTCCAGATGCCCTTTATGAACTATGTCAAATGTTCCTGCCAGCATGACTTTTATCTTGCCTTGATACATCCTGCTTGGCTTAATCCTATGATGATTGCGGCTTTCCATAATCTCATGTTTATATAAAGAATATTAAAATCTTTTGGATAATATTATATATTAGTATTTCTTATCTCTGTGCATGACCATTAAGGAAAGATTTCGTAAGATAAAATGGAATCACTTTCACACACCTATAAAAGCGATTTTAATGGTGATAATTCCAATCTCCATAGTTTTGGGCATTGGTCATTATCTTTTATATGATGAGGCTTATTACCATAAGGCATTCACCAAGGTAGGAACTTATGAGCGGGTACCTGATGCAGATAATATGGTTGAGTCTATGCTTCTTTTCTTCAAGGGTGAGGAAGATGATCCTGGATCTGCTAATTTCACTTCAGATGAAACTATGCACTTGTATGATACAAAGAATCTAATCGGATCAATGACTATGGTTTGGTACATTATTGTATTTGTGAAGATTGTATTGTTTGGTTTCCTGATATTCACTTCAAAAAAAGCAATAGAAGATGTAATCCACATAGCATTTGGTTCAGGAACCCTGATGCTGACCTGGCCTCTCTTGTTATCAGAGATTGATTTCAATTATCTTTTTACAGCATTCCATAATCTTTTTTTTCCTGGCGGTGGATGGATGTTTTCTGAATCAAGCCTTCTTATACAGCTGTTCCCAATGGAATTCTTTTTGGATTCTGCTGCAAAGATGGCATTCAGTTCTATTGTTCTTGGATGCGCATTGATAACATTTGCTCTTATAATCTGGGGGGTTACTAATAAGAAGTGATATCTAGGTTTAACTACCGTAAAGTTTAAATAGTATTAAGATAATTACTTTTCTAGATTTTTATGATAAATTATCATGGGGTGGAATTTTAATGAAACATAAACTAATATTGGGATTTTTAGCATTAGCAGTTTTGATGCTGGCTTTGACAGGATGCTATGAATTAAGTGAAGAGATGGGAGCTGTTTCTGATGCATCTGCAGACAGCGATCAGGAATCTGCTGATTCTGGCATGGATGATCTTACTGGCAGATTTGTAGATGAGACTGCAGAAAAGGATGCTGAAGGCGAATCTGCTTTATTGAAGATTCTCAATAAGGAGATGGAAAATGCAGAAGAAGATACTGCCGATGATGAAGATGTAGTTGAGGAGATTGTTGTAGAAGAAGCTGAAGAAGAAGCTGAAGAAGAAGAAGCTGAAGAAGATGAGGTTGTTGAGACAACTCAAGAAGACAACTCAGGAATACCTCAAAAAGTTGTGAAAGAAGGTGACCTGGTAGATTTCAGCAATCTTAAAGCAACTGACTCAGATGGGGATGCACTATCATATACTTACTCATCTCCTATTGATAGTTCTGGCAAGTGGCAGACAGAAGAAGGAGATGCTGGCGAATATCTTGTAACAATAACTGCAAGTGATGGCAAGAGCGAGGTATCGCAGAAAGTCATGATTGTTGTCGAATCTTTAAACAGGAAGCCTGTTGTGGCAGTAAAAGACATAACAGTTGAAGAGGGCGAAACAGTAAAAATAGTTCCTCAGGTTATTGACGAGGATGGCGATTCTGTAACTCTGGAATATAGCGGCTGGATGGATTCTGATACATATACAACAACATCTGATGACGCTGGGGTATATACTGTCAAATTAAAAGTATCTGATGGGAAGTTAACAGTATTCAAAGACATCACAATAACAGTCACGAACAAGAACAGTGCTCCTGTGCTTGCAGATGTTCCTGATGTTGAAGTTGTAGAAGGAGAAAAAGTAATCATGGATTATAAAGCAAATGATCCTGATGGTGACCTTATCACATTCAGGTTCACTGATCCTGTTGATGATGATGGAGAATGGCAGACTGAAGAAGGAGATGCAGGTGAATATCTTGTTACAGTGACAGCATCTGATGGCGAACTTAAGGATACTCAGGGTGTGCTTATTACCGTGGTAAAGGCAAACGCTGCGCCGACAATATATATTGAAGATGTACTTGTCCAGCTAGGCGATACAGTCACTCTTGTACCTGAGGTAGATGATGCTGACGGAGATGATGTGACTGTGGCATATTCTGGATGGATGACCACAAACACTAAACTTGCTGAAGAATCAGGAGAATATGAAGTTGTGGTTACTGCTTCAGACGGGATACAAGAAGTATCTGTGACAATTGTTGTGGAAGTTAATACTCCTCCAACATTTGATTGGTAACTGGATCTGAATAGACTGTTGGATTTGAAAAAATCCACTTTTTTTCTTTTTTCTTTTTTTCGTAATTTCTATTAATCTTACTCTTAGATGATGTTGTAGAAATAGATTAAGTATATAATCAAAAATAATGGTTTTCAGACTAATCTGCATCAGTGCAAGAATCCTGCATAATCTTAATCTTCCCTTTCTGCCAGTCCTGAATCATCATCCTTGCCGCAAGCAGCACATCAGGCTTGCCGCCTTTCAGAAGCTTGTTCTTCTTTACTGCTATCCTCTCAAGGCTTTCCTCACTGTCTTCACCAGGCTCAATTCCATAATGCTTTTCTACTGCTCCATCCAGATTTTCTATCAATGCCATCGCATCAATGTCTGGAAACTTAAGCTTGGCAGCATTAAGCGACCCAATAAGCGCAAGCTTAGTCTCATCATTTCTTTTGAATGGTATAACTCCTGGAGAATCTATCATCATTATCCTTCTTGTCACCCTTATTTTCTGCACTCCTTTTGTGAATCCGCTTGTTGAAGAGACTGGTGCTGCGCCTTTCCCTTTCAGCATATTGATGACAGAGCTTTTCCCAGTATTTGGATAGCCCACAACCCCTACTGTAACCAGATCATTATCAGCCAGCATCAGAATTCGCTCTCTTAATATCTTTGAGCCATAATGCTTTACTGAAGATACAAATACGCAATTCTTTATCTGCTTCTTTTTCTTGTCAAGAAAGCTTTTGTCAACAAGATCAGCCTTATTGATGACATAGATTACTTTTTTCCCTGCAAGTTCTATCTTTTTTTCAAGTTCGACATTTCGAGTCTCATCCACAAGCCTTGCATCAAGTACTTCCAGAATTATATCTGCTTCCCTGATAAGCCTGTTTACAATCTTCCAATAATTTGCCATATGCCCTAAGAATTAAATAAGGTATATAAAATTTTGCTTTACAAAATTTTATTATGTATCTAATGCAATGCCTCCCAAATCTCGCTGCAGACTCTAAAAACTCACTGCAATAACATCTCTCTGTATTGCTGAAAGGCACTTATTCACCTTCTCAAGAAGCTCATAATCATTTGTTGAGTGCTTTATCTGCCGCAGCGTATCAATGATCTGCCTGAACATCCTTATGTGATCTCCTTCTGCCAATGAACTCAATTCCATAAGGTCTTCAAAATTTCCTCCTTCGCTCCAGTGCTTTACAACTGGGATCATGTGGATAATATTAGTTTTCTCAAGATGCCTCATTACATAATCACTATGCGAGACTGCCCTCATGATGTGCTTCAGGTGAGTCTGATCCATAAGTTTTGCAAACCTTACTCCTCTTCTTTTCTCATAATTGATTGATGCTATCAGTATATTGATTTCAGTCATGCTTAGCTTTTTATAGACATTATTGAAAAATATCTCTGATATCAACAGCTCATTTGAATATATCCTTGTAGCAAACCTGCCCTTTTCTGTCAATTCTTTACCAACTATATATCCCATTGCCCTTAATCTTTTAAGAAGCCTGTTATATGTTGCCATAATCCTGACCTGTTTTGCGCTTTTCTGTCTCAGGTAATAATCAAAATTGCTTTTCAATATCCTTTCTATATCAGAATCATTATGCTTATCTACAAGATTCAGCACAGTATTCACAGTTAGCTTAAATTGCGAAATTATAGGGTCAGTATCTTTTGATGTGAATTTCTCAATCTTATTGATATCATCCTTTTGCCTGTCAAACAATGCTATTGAATAGCCTACTGTGTCTATCCCTCTTCGTCCTGCTCTGCCTGCAAGCTGAAAATATTCTTTTGAAAATAGATACCTGAAACTGACTCCATCATATTTTGTAAGTGTATTGAAGCATACTGTCTTTGCAGGCATGTTTATTCCCACTGCAAATGTTTCAGTAGCATACAATGTCTTGAGCAGGCCTGCCCCAAAAAGCTTTTCAACAATTTCTTTGAGATTTGGCAGTATCCCTGCATGATGGACTCCAACACCTTTTGAAGTGATTTCCTTCAGAAATTTCACAGAATCCATGTGCTTTATATTTTCATCAAGAAGGTTGTTAAATATAGCAATAATCTCAGCTTTCTCTTTTCTTGTTGTAAAATCGCATACTTTGCACAGCTCTTTTGCCTTTTTTTCGCATGCCAGTCTTGAGAATGTGAAAAATATTGCCGGCAAATCCTGTCTTTCATGCAGTTCCATTATCAAATTTATATGTGATGGTGGTTCTATATATGGTCTTCTTCGCTTGCTCTTGCCTCTGATATAACGGTAATCTGGATATTTGTCAAGACTTTTTATCTCCTTCATCCTTTTTACATTAACTATGCCATATTCCCTGTCAAAAAGATAGTGCTTTAAAGGAACTGCCCTCTGGTTGTATCTTATTATATCAACAGTATGATTCTTGATTGTGCTGATCCATTCAGCAAATTCTTTTGCATTAGGTATTGTTGCAGAAAGCGACAGGAATCTTACATGTTCTGGAGAAAATATTATTGATTCTTCCCAGATTGTTCCTCTTTCTATATCACTCATAAAATGTATCTCATCAAAGATTATATAGCTAAGAGATTCAATTACTGGATCTGCTGTAAGGAGCATATTCCTGTATATCTCTGTTGTCATCACAATCACCTGCGCATCTGGGTTTATGACAACATCTCCAGTCATTATGCCTACTATATCTTCACCATATTCTTCCTTGAAATCTCTGTATTTCTGGTTTGACAGAGCTTTAATAGGCGCAGTATAGATTACTCTTTTATGCAGCTTTATGAATTTGTCAATCGCATAATCTGCAATCAATGTCTTCCCTGTGCCAGTAGCTGCGCTCACAACAACAGAATTATTCTTTTCTATTGAATATATTGCATCTTCCTGGAACTTGTCTAATGTAAATCCTTTGAATTGCATATATAACTATAATATAGTGATGTATATAAATGTTGGGTTGAAGATGGGCTAATCTTAAGTCCTCTAAAAATATGCTCCTGGCTAAGCAGTTTGTATCCTTCTTATGTTGTCCATAGCCTTTGGGAGCATGTCAAGGGTATATTTCTTGCCGTTTTCTGCATTTGGACCTCTCCCTCTGTAAAGAAACTCATTTTGAGAATGCTTTGCCATATAAGAGACAAGATCATTAAGCTGGTCCTTGTTTCCATCAATCTCCTGCATGACATCTAAAATCTTATTTGCTTCTTCAAAAAACTCTTCAGGCTCTGCATAGGCAAAATTATCTGAGAGCTTCTTTACCATAAATCTGATATCCTTGATATAAGGCTTTAGCCCGACAATATTTTCTCCCTGATTTCCCATCCCTGTCAGCAGCGCATAGTTTACTTTAAGAGGTGTCAGAGCTTTGCAAAGCCTGACTACAGGCTGATAATCATTAACAAGTTCTTTAAAATCCTTAGGTTGATCATAAACCTCTTCAAGAAAAAGATTTATTCCTATGCTTTCGAACGAGTCCCGTATCTTATGAAGCCTTTTCCTCTTCCTGGCAAGATTTAACGTAGTCTCTGGTTGTTTGTATATCTGGCTGATTGTATCATCATAATGGCATGTCTGGATTGAGATAGAAATATCTTCATCTCTTAGATTTTTTCGGTTAAAAGGCTTGATTAGATCAATTACACTCTTATTTCTCTTTACAATTGAAATAAAACCCTCTGCATTCCCGATTATATCCTCCCCTCCAAATTGAATCCCTTCTTTTTTAAAATTCCTTAATGCTTCAGTAATAATCTTCCTGTTCTTGGCAAGATAACATAACTCATCAACTTTCATATACACTGGATTCCATTCGTCAAGATCAGCCATCCCCATCTTAATCATATCATCTATAAGTGGGAATATCTTATCACTATTGTCAATAAACTTGAAGACTTTTTCAGGATTCCTGTATATCCCTTCCAGATTCTCATCAGAGCAGAATGATGTGTTATGGTATGTGGGATATTTAAGACCTCTTGACTTGAGATTATCCATAAGGCAAACAACATCATCACCTCTTTCTGCAATCTTAATTATATCATCAACATACTTAAGTTCAAGATTCCCATTGTTACAAGCAGAATGGGATTTGCGATGCCCTTTTTCAGCCATCTTATCAAGAAGATTATGCACCTTATCTTGGTTTTCAGCAATTTTGATGATATTATCTGAATACTGAAAAAGATGCTGGCTTTCTATTTTGTCAAATACAAAATCTGGCAATTCTTTGAATTTTGTCAGCATAGTATAAACCATTTCATGGTTTGAAACAAGATTATCAAGTGATTCTATTAGCTTTTCAAATTTAATTGGACCTATTGCAAAGTCAGAATAAGGCTGATCAGTTTTCTTCTTACCATAGAACTCCTGAATCTGGTTTAAGAATCCTGCTGCCTTTTTTGTAAAAATATCTTCTAATATTATTTTTTTAGCCATTATATCATTCCCCCAATATAATTAAATTAGATAAATATTAGATATATGCCTAATATAAAAACCTTTCTCTCATTGAGTAGTAACTGTCTGGTCCTATTTTCATCAAGGATAAAATCCTGAATATTAAGAGGTATTCTACTGGCAAGAATAAATTCTTTGTTTTGATTTATAAAAATATACCCCTCTGCTTGCGGTGGCTGGGAATTGCCTATGCTTATATGCTAAGTATATTTTTATGACCAAAAACCCAATGTAAGATTATACCCTGCCCCTTGGGGCGATTGGGTTTTTGATTTAAGTAAGAAATTTTCTAAACCAGTTTTTTGCTGAACTAAATTATTTTACTCTACTATATGCCTGTGCTATCTTTGCTCCAATTGCGC
>JAGLGH010000380.1 GCA_023144115.1 Nanobdellota archaeon
TCAGACTTCTTGCCAGATTGTTTCATGCTTTTAGATACAGCAGCAGTTGGTTTCTTCAATTTCCCTGTGCTTTTAGGTTTTTGGTCACTGCCTTCATATTTTTTTGCATCTTCCATTATATCATAAACCTCACTCATGACTTGAGGCATCTCATCAGCAATCTGTCTTACCCCTTGGTCTTTTTCAGAATTGTTCCTATGCTCTCTTTGCCTTATATCTTGTCCTGTCAGGCTAAATAATAATCCGAACAGTGCGCTTACAAGCATAACATAAAGTACCTGTATATGTAATGATTCTGCTGCAGGCATGAAATATAAGAAAAGCGTATTGATTAGCACAATTGAAAAAAAAAGCGTAGAAAATGCACTTGCATTCTTTTGTTCGCGATATTGTTTAGCAAGAACAACTAATGCGAATATTGCCAAAAAAACAAAGATAATAAGTTCACTGACAAAATATTTCTCGACTCTAAATACTGCAAATATAGTAGTCAATAAGCTTAAGTAAACTGTCAATAATATTAATATAAATCTTGTTGTATTCATTGTATCCCCCCGGAAATATGAAACAAGAACCATTATTTAAATTTTTCTATTCTTAAGTGGTAAGGCTAACCCACTCCAAATTCTAAACCCATAGAAAAGTTTAAATAACTGCATTATGTTTAAAGCCATATGAGCAGATCATTCAGTGATTTCCTGAAAAAGTACAGATTCCAGATATTATTCAAGATCATAGCATTAATTGCTATAGTATTCTTCTACTTAATCTACAACAATAATTTTGGTATATGTCCTCAAGTAGAATCTATAATGTGCAAAGATGAAGTCTCACTTCCAGATGGGACAAAGATTATACCCATGGAATATAAATGCGAATCAGTGGAAGACAAAGAATGCTGCATATATGTATATGATAATAATCCTCAATGTTATCAGGTGATGTTAATGCAGAGCGTCAATGCAGGATTCACTGGCGCAGCACTGATGCTCTTTGCAGAAGTCTTTTACTTCATAGCATTGATAATATATTCCCTATTCCCATTCCTTACAAGGTATGTTGTATACGGTGGTTATTCCTTAAACAAGCCGCACGAAGCAGCAACGATATCTGCAGGAGTGTTTGCCAAGGCTATATATTTTATAACACCAGTTCTGCTGATATTAATCATAATAGCACTTTTCAGGAACCTGCCAAGCTTGATATAAAAAAAATATTAAAAAAATAAGAAAGTTATTTCCGTTTTCTGATCATAAACAATCCTGCTAAGACAGCAACCAACCCTAATCCTAAAGTGATTGTTGAAAACTCAGGAATATCTACTGCATTTATGACTGCTGTATCATTCGCAAATACTGTACTTTCTCCTACTGCGCTACATGTTACATTATATTCAACAGTCTGTGCTGTTGCAAATGTTGTTGAATAGTTATATATGTGGCTTACAAGCTCGTTCATCGCATGGTCTCCATCTAGGAGGCTGATAGTGCATGTCGCCCCTTCAATCAATCCAGTAGCATTCATGTATTCTGCTGTAAAAGTA
>JAGLGH010000381.1 GCA_023144115.1 Nanobdellota archaeon
CCTCTTGGATTGGGTGTTGGCATTATCGGTTTGCCATCAACCATCTCAAAAATCCCTTCTTCATTAATTTGAGGTAAACAAACATCATTATTTTTCAGGTAGAACGCTTCTGAGTACAAAGCAGCTAAAGGAGCATAAACTCTGTTTAACCAACCCAATGACTTATTTGCAGCTACATCAACAATATATTGCATTCCAATCCCAAAATTGTCAGCACATTCATGACCCAATATAACTTGTCCCTGAATATTTGCATCAGGCAGTCCCATAACTCCATAAAGTCTAATCTTTCCTTTTTTAGATTCTTTTCTTTTTTCACCCCATTTCTTCAGGTCTCTTGGCTCCATTTCCATAATGACATAATCAAAACTTCCTTGGTTACACGCTTTAACAACATTATTCATTATTTTTACTGGAAATCTGTTTCTATAATGATCAGATAATTCCCCTAAAATATTATCCTGTTTAGCCATCTCTTGAACAAGAACATCCACTTCTTTCTTATATCTCTTTAAAGAATCTCCATACTCTATAAGCGAGTGATTCTTTCTACGTTTTCCCTTTCTATGCTTTGTCCATCTATCAAGGAGATTAAGGTTGTTAAATATTTCTCGAAATTGTTGACTTCCATTGAGATCATCCATAAAAGCTCTTATGACTGTTTGTCTTTTTCTTATTGCATCAATATCTGTAATAGCTGTCAATCCTTCATATCCTGTCATCAAGAATGGATAGCTTGGTCTCTCTTGATAAGGATTTTGTTCAAAAATTGCACCTTCCAAACCAGTTGGGAATACCAAATCAAGACGCTGATATCTATTAGCACAATATAATCCTTCTTTATACTTTACTTCTTGAAAATTATTCCAGTGGTTATCAAATAATGATTTCATCTTAAATAACTCAGAACAAAGTCTGAGGTTTCACACCTCTTGAGAATTGGAATGTAGGTTTTCTTTATAAATATATCTCTCTTTCTCGTTTTAGATCTCTGGTGTTATGGAAAATGATCCACAATATATCCATGCCTTTCAATTAGATTTATGAACTCATTCATGCTTCCTTTTTGCACAGGGAGGCAATCAGTCCGTACAGTAATCCCATATTTGAGATTTATCAAAGGATATTCCCTGCATATAAAAGGTCTTCTGATATCCTCATGAATCATGCAGCTTCTTTTATCAAGCTGAGGACAGGGATTCAGCTCTATTTTATATGAAATATCCTCTAGTCTGGGATATTCTATTTTTAGTCTTATTTCTTTGTCAGCAAATTTTTCCAGACTTGTTGATTCATCAATCCCAAACAGCAGCCTTACTTTCTCTTGGTCTCTTGTTATAATATATCCTCTATTGCAGCAGGAATCTTCACAGCCATCTCTGCAGAATTCATTGATAATATGTTTTCTTGCATAACCAAGTATTTTTTCAGTAAATCTGTTATTGTCCATCACTTCCAGTTCTCTTTTATCCAGCAGTATCTCTTCTATGAATCTACTTCTGCTCTTATATTGCAATTTTGTTGCGTACTGGAACAGTTCTTTTATGAAAAAACTTCTATCCATGCTTATCAAGAATCAAACATCATATAAAAATATAATGGAATAATTTTCTATGGCAGACAATATATTTGACCTTTAGAATTTGGTATTGAATCAAAAAAACAAATTTGTTTTTTTATAGGATCTAAGATATAAGAACATATCGTAAATCCATTATAGATTGAATATCTTCCATATGTGTCTGAAAGTACTTTTTTAATGTTATTATAATTATTTATTTCCTTGACTAGTTTTTTTGCCCTGTTGAATCTCATAACACTTGATTTTCTGCTTGCATTGCCTTTTGGACCATTTAATTTATTTAATTTTATACTATGATTTGTGATAACTCCATAATCTTTTAATTTGGTTATTGCTATTTCTGATGGTGTTCTTTCAACAGTGAAAGCAACTTTCCCATCTGATATAATTATATTACTTGATATTTTATTACGTTTGATTATATCAATAGCATCAACTATATTTTTTTGATTAAGTATTCTTCTGCCTAATCTTGAAACAGTATTATACTTTCTGGCGCAATGTGGACTTAAAGTTGTTTCAATGAAACACAGGCCATATTCATTTAGTCCCTCGCAATGAGCTTTTTCATCAACAATAAGAAGTTTTTTAACTCCATCATCTTCAAAAATTATCTTTGTATGAACATTATCAATTCTATCTCTGTTTTTAAAAATAATATAGTTCTCATTAATTTTTTTAGCTCCAATTGTACACATAATATCTTCATTTCATTGAACATTTTTAAAGTTTGCCCTAAAAAATAATTCTGCAAAACAAGGGAAGATTTGCTCAAAAATAAAATAATATCAATCAAATATACAAGATGACGGTCCTATTGAAACGAATTCTTTTTGAAACAAGGATACTTCAATAATTCTATTTACAGGAAATATTTCTTCAATTTCTGAGTATAAAAAAGTTTTAGTTTATAATCCTCTTATCATTAAAAAGTAGTTACCTCTGCAAAAGTATATAAATGACCTATCCTTCTTATATTATTAACACAATTATATTGAAATAGGGTGCAATAAAAATGAAAAAAAGTTCAAAATCAAATCTAAAATCACGTCAAAAAAAACTTGAACAGTATATTAATCAAGAAGCGCATATTTCCTTGCAAGATAGATTGGAAAACCTGGATTATAACCTCCAACACAATACTGACGATGTTCTCAATTTTGAACTTGCATTGAGTGCTGCAGCTTTAGTTGCATGTGATTATTGTGCATTAGCTAATCACAGAGAATTAATTTCTAATTATAAAGAAGCTTATAAAATTGTGAGTTCTTTGCATGAAACTCTGGAATCTGTTGTTGAGCATGGGCTCCAAACCCAGGTCTCACCTGAGATCATTGAATTACCTAGAACTTTGATTGAGCAAGGAGCTCAACAAATATATGCCAAAGAGGCAAGAAAAATTTTAAATAGCATTGACCAGAATCAAGAATTATTTTCTCAGGAATATGCTACAGAACCATTAATTGAATATCTCGGAACTCTAAAAGATAATTTAAGAAGCTTAGCAGAAAACAATACAGAACCTTTATTAAGTTTGGGAGGGTTTTTAGGTACAATCTTTTCTGCTGTGGGTTTAGGAATTACCGGTTCTCGTCTTCTCAATAAGACTAATTTGAAAAGCCAGTTAGATTATAAAAGAAAGTTCAAAAGGGAATTAAAATATTCACTTCCTGCACTAAGATTAAGATTTGGGATTAACTTAAATGCTGAACAGGCATATGATTTTTTAGATGCAATTGCTGAATCTGGGGTCAGGGGTTATGAACTTCTTAATACTGCAGAGTTAATAGCTGGTTATTCTAGTAGAAAATACAGACCAGTTTTTAAAGCAATCAACTTGCACCCTGAAAAATATCAAGATAGGCAAGAATTGCAATCAATATTTCAAGAATATGACAAATAATTAACCCTTGAAAATGCTATCTTCCAAGTTCCCATTTCCCATAGCAGCTTAAAATATGTATAACAATGTCCTTGCATAACCTTCTTATCCCTTAAAAATAAATACTTTGTGCTAAAGTTTATAACTAAACAATCATTCCTATCTCCTTAACACAATTATATTAAAATAAAATGAAAAAGTAATAAAAAAAGATAATAAATCTGATCATTAAAATACCTTATTCTTATGCGATATTGTCAAAATTATTACTCCTGCAACTATTGCAGTTACTCCAATTATTGTGAATGCCTGGACAAGACTATATATATCTGCTGCCCATCCGGCAAATGGGATTATAAAAGCATAAAACAGCTTTTCAACAAGATTCTGTGCTGAAAGAACTGTAGCTCTAACTTCAGATGTTGTTAATTTGTTAATATAATCTGTAATGACTGGTCTTGAGAATCCTCTAACAAACTGCTGTATAAAAGCAAACGAAAAGCTAAACCAGTAAATAAAATTGCTCATTAAAAAGTAACTCCCTCCAACTAAAAATATTAGCATTATCAAAGAAAATTTCCTGCCTATTTTTTTCTCAATATAGTGAGCATATTTTGAGCTTATAGCTGCTACTAAATTAAATGCTGCAAATACAAAACCAAAGTATACAATATCCAAACCGGTTAGCTTAAAATATGGTTGGTAAAACCACAAAACTGCTTGATTAAAACTAACAATCATTGCAGAATAGATTATCAACCATCTTAACTTGATATTGTCAATAAAAGTGGTTTTTAAGATCTTGAATAATTCTACAAGATATCCTCTTTCAAAAATCATTTTGTGCCTTTTAGGCTCCTTTATACTCCAAGCTACAAATATAAGTAAAATCAGGAATGGCAGCATTGCATAAAATGTCCACCTGAAACTGATTTTACCTATGAATCCGCCTATTATACTGGCAATTGAAACACCTATAAGTTTATAGAAAAAAATATCCCCCCAGATTTTCTTATATTTCTTTTCCTCTTTTAAATCAACTAATGTATCATATACAAGTGCTGAATCTGTTCCAGACATGAATGATAGTCCAAATGCCCAAAACATTTCTGCAATCAGAAACTGGTAAAAATTATGTCCAAGACTATAAGCAAAGATACCAAGAAATAAAAAAATGCCTGCAATAACAAAAGATTTCTTTCTGCCAAAAACATCTGCAAAATATCCTGAAGGAACTTCAAGTAACACCACAATAATTGCAAAGAATGATTGCAACAACATTATTTGTGTTAAGCTTAATCCATTCTCTTGCCAGAATAGAACTATGATTGGAAGGAAAAATGCTAATCCTGAGAATATTTGAAATACATATGATTTCCAGATGTTTGCTTTTAATTTTAATTTAAGTTCTTCTTCCATTTTATCTATAAGTATCTCTCAAACCATTCAACAACAGCCTGCAACATCTCTTCCCTATGCCTGAGATAATCATGACCTGCATCCTTAATTGCCCTAAACTCTTTTGGCTCATTAGCATTTTCATATAACTGCATTGATTCAGAAATAGGAACTGCATCATCCTTTGTTCCATGTATAAACATAATCGGACAGGTAATCTTTGAAACATTGCTCAACAAGTCATATGAATCACAATCTGACCAGAACTGGCTTTTAATTTTGAAAGTTTCTTCGTTACTTCTTTTCCTTTCAGATATCCCTTCCGGTCTGTAAGTATTAAATAATTTGCTGATAATCTCTCTGGGATGAGCTATACTACCCAATAATACGACCGCTTTCATATCCTGCTTTAAGGCAAGTATTACCGCAGTTCCAAAGGACATGCCAAGAAGACCAATCTTGCCTTTATCAACTTGCTCTTCTCTGGCAACAAAATCAATAATAAACTTTAACTCATCTTTCAGTTTTGTCAACGAAGTCTCACTGTAATCACCTTCGCTTTCGCCACATCCAGAGAAATCAAAGCGATACACAATATATCCTTCATCATTAAGGCTGATTGTGATTTGATCAAACATCCCATAGTCTACTTTTGAAACCCCCAACCCATGAGCCAGAATAACAATCTTCTTATCTGAAGATTCTTTTAATGGAATTGCCTTATATCCAACAAGCCTCTCATTATAATCATTAAATGCAAAAATCTTTTTCTGCCTTAAAGATAGATTGATATATTCAAGCAGCTGTGGAAATTCTGTATAACCTGCGTCAGTATTGAAATGACCAGCACCCTCAATTGTTATAGTTTCTGTTCCAAATTTAGCTGCAATTTTCTTTCCTTTAATTATCGAAACATAAGGGTCATTATCACTATTAATCACATAGAACTGTTCGCAATTTTCATGAATCCTGTTCCATTCAAATTCCCTGTCTACAAAAGACTTATTGATGCTATCAAACTGTTCATCTCCAATAAATCCTGCGAATCCTGCAACAAAGAAACACGCTTTGACTTTGACATCAATCTTCTCAAGAATATTAAGTATAAACGCAGGACCAAGACTATGGCCTATAAATATGGTTTCTTCATCTATTTTATCCATATATGGCTGAAATACTTTCATCCAAGTCTCAAGAGTCTGGTCCTCAGGTGTTGGGAATTTTGGGATATGAATCTCATGTCCCAGTTCTTCCAGCTTTTGTTTCAGCCAGGGAAACCAATTTCCTTCAGGATTTCCATAAGCCCCATGAATCATGAAAAATTTCATTTTTTAATCCTCTTAACAAATGCATTTACTCCTTAATTTCCACTCTTTTGGTCTTTTGCCACCTAAATGTCTTTCAACATAATCAATTAATTTAACCAGGGCTTTGTATTTTTTCTCTAAACTTACTTCAAGTAAAGCTTTAGAATATAGGACCTCAAATTCAGGTTCTAAATTTTTCAATTGATCTCTCAGCCTCTTTGATTTTTCTTTTTGGATTTTTTTCAATTTTGTGAAGACTGATAATGACTTTTCTAAGATTGCCATAGCAATTATTGAGAAAGCAAATCTCTCTTTTTTCAGATAAGTATCCTCCAGGTCTTTCTGCAAGTCATCAAGGAAATATTTTGCAAGCTCTTTTTCCATCTTACCCATAGGAGAAACTCCTTTTTTCATAATCTTCTTAGCTTCTTTAATGAGTTTCTCAAGCTCATTACCTTTTTTATAAAGAATATATGAATTAGCAAACATATGGGTTGTACAAGGAGCCTTATCACCTACTTCTGTCTTAAAATAATATTTGATTTGTTCAATCGGATTGATAAAATATTCAATCTCAATTCCTTCAATCCATGTGTTGCCTCTTTCTCTAAATTGAGATTTTTTTAAGACCACAGAAACATCTAGATCAGAATTCTTATCTGGCTTAGAGTGGATAAAAGAGCCTGATAAAAGTATACCTATTACATTTGGATTCCTCTTATGTCTTTCAACAAACTTATCCA
>JAGLGH010000382.1 GCA_023144115.1 Nanobdellota archaeon
ACCCATGGCTTGTTTGCAGCGCCTATAACAGAATATATGTTTACAAGAATTGGGTTTGCATCAATCAGGTTCTATACTGAGTTAAGCCATGTTGCAGTAATTCCTTTGGCTTTGTACGGCGCATATAAGTTAGGTATGCATAAGAAAGCTTATCTGTTGTGCTTTGGTTATTCTGTATTCTTTAATCTGTTAGCTTATTTCTTTGCTTCAGCAGAATATAATATCAATTGCGCGCATTACCTGTGCTTTTTAAGTGCCAATCCTCACTGGATTCCGCAGCCATACTATCTGATAATTTGGATATTTGTGCCAGTAATATTTGCAGCACTGCCTTTGAATTATCTTTTTAGTAAGTGGTTTCCTGAAAGGAATTAATCCTTCTTAACTTCCATAATAAGAACTTTTTTTATATCCTAATTTTAATCTAGCCTGATCATAGATTTTATGGCCGCTTAGGTTTATTTCTATAAAATCACTGTTTTGCTCTTTGATTAGTACTACTCTGATATCTGAAGCAATTTTTCTAAAGAACACATATAAATTTTTAAATTCTTTTTTTTGAGGAACTGAGCCTATTTCCTTATCCTCTTTGCATTTTCTGCACCATTCAATTAATTCAGCTGCCATGCCCTCTTTTAATTTGATTATATATTTATCAAAATCTTTATTGAACTTGATTTGGCTTCCAAAAATCTCAAGCAGCTTCTGTCTTGCTTCTTTGCTGTCCATATATCATTTCCTCATATGTATCTTTAAATCTTATCAAATGTATATTGAGCCTGATGTTCTTTATTGATTCTTTAAGTGTCTTTATATATGTATGCACTTCAACATATAGATAAGTCTTTGAAAACAAAGTGTTGCATAATTCTTTGATCATTGCATCAATTTCATCTAGTCTTATTTTGCTGGTTTTATTTTTTAATTCTTTAGGGTTTAGTAATCTGTTATGGCAGAAAAGATTATAATCAAATATTAATCTTCTGACTGATTCAAGTTTAGTCTCTTTCTGTATATGCTCAATCACTGCTTCATGATATAATGTCATTAATTCAGATAATTGTGGCTTTTTTCTCTTTATCTTCTGAGGTATAATGAAGTTGGAAACAGAAATCAAAGAAGCTGATTGAAAAACAGGGTCAGTCAGCTTATTTTCAGTGATGAATATTATATGTTTGTTTCTATCCCATTTTTCTTTATAGCCTCTTTTTCTAATAATGAAAATATCAATATCATGATATGTTCTTGAAAACAGGAATGAGCCGCTGATAAAGACTTTTTCATAATCTTTTGAGTAGATTGAGATTAGTTTTTTGGCTTCTGTTAATCGGTTAGGAAGTATCTCCTTAGGGTTATTAATAAAATATTCTCCTTTTTTTTCTTCTCTTGAAAATAAATTTAAAGCTTCCATTTTTTTCTTTATTGACGTATAAAGTGATTTTTTCTCAGCATTTGAAAGTTTTGTATTTGTGCTATACTTCTTAAGAATATTAAATTGTTTTTTTGTAAATATTAAAGGAACAAACAATTCTTCTTTTTGCAGTATGATTTTTAATATATTTTTATCCATATTACCATAAGAAGTAATATTATTATTTAAATGTTTCTATTTTAAGACATATTTATTAATTATATACGGTAATTAAAGATAATCAAAACGATTTCTGATATAATTTTGAATGATTCTCTAAACTCCCTTCCCCTTTGCCAGGATTCAACAAAAACTTTCGTTCCAAAAGTTTTTGTAAAGATTTATAAAC
>JAGLGH010000383.1 GCA_023144115.1 Nanobdellota archaeon
AGAAAAATAAAGGAAAAGGTGGCGGGGTAAAGACTGGTATAAGGAATGCTACAGGTGATATTATCATAATTCAGGATGCTGATCTTGAATATGACCCAAATGAGTATGGTTCACTTATCAGGCCGATTCTGGAAAAAAGGGCAAAAGTTGTTTATGGTTCAAGATTCCTAAGCAAAGATCAGAAGAGAATGAATAAGCTTTTCTTAAAAAGGCATAAAATATCATATCTTTTTGCTTATTTAGGAGGAAGGCTAATAACATTGACAACTAATTTACTTTTTGATACACGCATAACTGATGAACCAACATGTTATAAAGTATTTAGGTCAGATGTTATTAAATCTATAAGAATAAGAGGTAATAGATTTAATTGGGAACCTGAGGTTACTGCAAAAATTGCAAAAAGGGGTATCAAGATATATGAGGTTCCAATATCCTATTTTCCAAGGACTAGAGATCAGGGTAAGCATATTACTTGGAAAGATGGCGTTGGGGCTATCTGGACACTGTTTAAGTATAGGATTATAAACTAATGAGGGATATAAATGGAAAGACAAAAAATCATGGAAAATGTGGCATGTAATTTGTGCGGTTCTAATGATTCTAGAATAATTCATAAATCTAAATATAATAAAGTTATGAATGAACAAGAATTAATTGAGAAATTCAGGTCTTCTGGAGATGAAACTTTGATTGATCAGGTTGTTAAATGCAATAAGTGTGGATTGATGTATATCAATCCAAGAATCAGTCCAGATTTAATCTTCAGAGGATATTCTGGAGGAGAAGACCCTAATTTTGTTAGTCAGGCAAAAGGAAGGGAACTGACTTTTGCAAGGTGCTTTAAGCAGATTGAAAAATATAAGAGGAAAGGAAAAATTCTTGATGTAGGAACTGCAGGGGGGTCTTTCCTTGCTGTTGCTAAGAGGAAAGGTTGGGATGTCTATGGTTGTGAACTTAATAAGTGGTTATGCAACTGGGCAAAAAAGAATTATGACATAGATGTAAAGCAAGGAGATATTTTCAAGCAGAAATATAAAGATAATTTTTTTGATGTAGTGACTTTATGGGATGTTATTGAGCATACACCTGATCCAATGGCTGTGCTTAAGGAATGCAATAGGATACTTAAGCCAAATGGTTTGATTATTGTAAATTATCCTGATATTGGCAGTTCAATTGCAAGGGTTATGGGCAGTAAGTGGATTTTTTTGCTTTCAGTTCATCTTTATTATTTTACTCCTAAGACGATAAAGAAAGCATTAAGAAAATCCAATTTTGCTGTGCTTAAAATCAAGCCGCACTTCCAAAGCCTTGCATTAGGCTATCTGATATTTAGAATGAAGGCTTATTCCAAATTATTGCATAATCTTGGTAAAGCTTTTGTCAAGCTTACTGGGACAAAAGAAATGCAGATGCCATATTGGCTTGGTCAGACATTAGTGATTGCTAAAAAGAGATGATGTGTTGTCGTAAAAATGAAAAACTCAAAAAAAGATAGAAAAAACATAGTTATATTTGGTGCAGGAATATCTGGTTTATCAACAGCTGTTTTTCTTTTAAAGAGGGGCCATAAGGTAATTGTTCTTGAGAAAGAGTCTCATGTAGGTGGGATGTGTTCAAGTTATAAGTATAAAGGATTTACTATTGATTATGGACCCCATAAAATATATTCTCAGCTTCCAGGCATGATGAAATATTTTCGCAATCTTTTGGGTGATGATAATCTAGTAATTAGGAAAAAGAATAGTATTGCCCTTCTTGGAAAATATTTTACCTTTCCACCTAACATCATGCAAATGATTGGAAATATTACACCTCAGCTTGTTCTTGCAGGAATTGGTACTGGTATGAGTTTTATGTGGACAACTTTCAAGGGAATTTTTGTTAAAGGCAAAAATATCAGCTATGAAGATTATTTTATGAATGGATTTGGCAGGCAGGGATATAATCTTATATTTAGGGATTATGCTGCAAAAGTGTGGGGGGATCCCAAAAACCTGAGCGAGGAGATTGCAAGGAAAAGGACACCAGTGCCAAGCGTTCCAGCTCTTGTTAAGAATATACTGTTCGGTGTTAAGGACAAGCCTGATGTGAGCGCTGAATTTTTTTATTATCCTAAGCAGGGTATCCAAGGAATTGCTGATAAGCTTGTAGAGGAGATTCAGAAGCAAGGTGGAAAGATAATCCTTGGTGCTGTTCCTGAAACAATTGAGTTAGAAGATAATAGGGTTAGTTCGATTTTGTTTAGGAAAAATAATAAAAAAGAGAAATTAAAAGCAGATTATCTTGTTTCATCAATTAATATTGATACTATGATTTCATTGATTAAGAGAGATGTTC
>JAGLGH010000384.1 GCA_023144115.1 Nanobdellota archaeon
GAATGAGTTTTACAAATATTCTGCGAAAGTTTTATATACATATTAACTCAGATTATACATTAGATGATAAAGATATACAATATCAAGAACAAAAAACTTAATGACAAACTGACACTTAATAACATCAAGAGCAAAGATATCAAAAGATCTCATTTATTTATTGACTGTTTTAAACCTACAAAAAAAGAGATAGAAATATTAGCATCCAGATTCTCACTACAGCAATTCGATATCAATCTTGCCCTCGATACAGAATCAAGACCAAGAATCTTGGATCATGAGAAATGTTCTACAATCATATTTGCTTCAGTTTTATCATCCAAATCAAAAAGCAGGAAATCAAAACTCAAGACAGCATCTTTTGGTATGTTCTTATGCAACAATTGCCTGATTCTCATAAGGGATACTCCACTTGATTCTATTGAAAAGTTCAAAAGTCTGACAGATGACAAAAAAGTGAATGAATTAGCTAAAGGAAGCGGATACATGACTTATCTTATCATGGACTTTGTTTTTGATAGTTATTTTCAGATAGCAGACTTTATTGACGATGAGATTAACCGTCTCGAATCCAAGGTCTTCAAGAATCCTGACGAAACTACTGTCAAGAACATATTCAGGATTAAGACAGAATTGATATATATGCATAAAGCACTGACAGCAAATAGAGAAGTTATAGCAAGTATTGAAAAGGGTTATCTCAGGAACATCAGAACTGCTGATATCAAGAGATTTGCTTATGTATATCACGATGCTACTCAACTTATAGATATTGAAGGCACCTACAGAGACATTATTACAGGGATACTTGATATCTATGTTTCAACTGTTTCAAACAAGCTTAATAACATCATTAAGAAAATGACTGCTATGGCATCTTTCATCCTTATCCCCACCCTCATATCAGGCATATACGGAATGAATTTTAGGTTTCTTCCAGAATTCGCATGGAAATATGGATATGTATTTGCACTAGGTCTGATGGTGATTTCTGTAGTTATCATGTATTTTTATTTCAAGAGAAAGAAGTGGCTATAGTTAAAAGTTTGCTGCATAAACTTTCAAAAAACACAATCTATATATATAAACCATTTATATTGATTCTTATGGCTGAGAAACTACAGTTTTATCTGCTTGATCTGACCTACAAGGTGAATAGTAACAGGGCAGAGATATACATATTTGGCAAGACACTGGATAATCAGAAAGTCATATTGATTGATCCTCATTTCAAGCCATATTTCTATGTGATTCCAAAAAAATCCCCTGATGATGTAATCAGGAAACTGGAAAAGCTTGAACTAGAGAAAAGAGGAATCAAAGTACATGTTACACAAACAAAAGTTGTAAAAAAGCAATACAAAGGCAGAGACATTGAAGCTATCAAAGTATATGCAAACCTGCCCATGGCAGTCCCTGCGCTGGCAAATGAAGCCAAACAATGGGATATTGTCAGCTCATGCCATGAATATGACATACTTTTCACAAGAAGATACCTTATTGACAAAGAACTTTATCCTATGAAACTCTTTGAAGCAGAAGCTGAAGAAAGACAGCATACATTCAAAATAAGGACTTATACTATATCATCCATCTCAGAAATAGGTGGAGGATATCTTGGTAAACAAAACATTCTTGCATTTGACTTAGAAACATATCACACAGGCGGAAAGATCGACCCTATAAAAAATCCGATAATCATGATCTCTTTTTATAGCAAAAATTTCAAAAAAGTGCTGACATACAAGAAATTCAAAACAAAGCTGGACTATATCGAATTTGTGGATAATGAAGCTCATCTTCTAAAAAGATTTAAGGAAATAATAAAAGAACGCAACCCAGATATCATCACAGGCTATAACAGCGACGGATTTGACTTCCCATACCTTAAGGAGAGAGCAAAAAAATACAAGATTAAACTGGATATTGGGCTTGATTCAACTGAAATGAGATCTGGCAAGGGCAGGCGTCCAAAAGCGCAGATAAACGGCATAATTCACATTGACATATTCACTTTCATAAAAAAAAATATAGGCCAGTCTCTTAAGACTGATTCATATAAGCTTGACAACGTGTCTGAAGAGATTCTTGGTGAAAAGAAGATTGATGCTGATATAAGCAAGCTTGCCCAAGCATGGGACAGCGGTAAAGGCCTTAATCTTTATGCTAAATACAACTTACATGATTCAATATTGACTTACAGGCTTTGCGAAAGATTCCTGCCAAATATCCTGGAATTCACAAAGATGTTGGGAGTAACTGCATTTGATGTAATAAGAATGAGCCTTTCCCAGATTGTTGAATCATACCTGCTCAGGCAGGCGCCAAAATTCAACATAATTGCTCCTAACAAACCTGACTATGACATGATTAAGAAGAGGAGAATAGAGACATATCCAGGAGCTTTTGTTTATGAACCAAGACCAGGATTATATAATGACATAATCATATTTGATTTCCGCAGCCTTTATCCCACAATCATATCTTCGCATAACATAGGTCCAAGTACATTAAATTGCTCATGCTGTGAGGATGATGCAGAGAATGTGCCTTCGGGAGATGGAGAAAAAGGCAAATACTGGTTCTGCAAAAAAAGAAAAAGCTTCATAGGTACAATAATCGATGACATAATCACAAGAAGAATGAGAATAAAAGAGATTATAAATAAAGATAAGAAACAAAAAGATTTTGGACAGAAGGCAAAGACTGCTCTTATGCTCCTTGATGCTCGCCAGTACAGCCTTAAGATAATGGCAAATTCATTCTATGGCTATCTGGGATTCTTTGGAGCAAGATGGTATTCTATAGAGTGCGCAAGAAGCGTGACAGCATATGGAAGATATTATATCACAAAAGTCATAGACATGGCAAAAGAGACTGGTTTCAATGTCATCTATTCTGATACAGATTCAATATTTCTTACTCTTGATAGCAAGACAAGAAAAGATGCAGAAGTATTTGCAGCCAAGGTCAATTCAAAGCTTCCAGGAATAATGGAACTTGAACTTGAAGGCATGTTCCCAGCAGGCATATTTGTCTCTGCCAAAATGGGAGTTTCAGGTGCAAAGAAGAAATATGCTATGCTTTCTGAAGAAGGGGAGATAAAAATCAAAGGTTTTGAGACAATTCGCTCAAACTGGAGCCAGATAGCTAAAGAAGTCCAGGAAGAAGTGCTGAATATAATACTAAAAGAAAAAGATAAAGAAAAAGCCTTTAATTATGCAAGGGAAGTAATGAAGAATCTTGCTGCCAGAAAAATTCCTTTAAAAAAAGTTATCATGCACACGCAGCTGACCAAAGAAATTGAAGAATATGAATCAATCGGTCCTCATGTAGCAATCGCAAAGAAGATGCGCGCTAAAGGTATGGAAATTGTTCCAGGCATGCGGATAGAGTACATTATATGCAAAGGCAAGGGCAAGATAAGAGACAAGGCAAGACTGCCTGCTGAATGCAAAGAAGGAGAATACGATGAAGAATATTATCTTAATCACCAACTCATACCTGCTATTGACAAGATATTTGAGGTTCTTGGATATTCTAAAGAACAAATTTCTAGCGGAGGGAAGCAAAAAGATTTGAAGGCTTTCTTCGGATAATAAGTTACTGCGAGTGAGATCTTCTATTTAGTCATTCTATCTATTGATATTCTTTCCTCTTTAGATCTTTTTGTACTCTGCTCCAGAAGAGTCAAATTCTTTTTGGATTCCAATCCAGTTCAAGTAGGCACGTAAATCTTTTTCATGAGCTACAATAACCCC
>JAGLGH010000385.1 GCA_023144115.1 Nanobdellota archaeon
AATTACTTTCTTCTCCTTTGTGATTACTAAGAATCCGCCGCCAAAATTAATATTTGAAGTATGGGCTTTTTTAAAATATTCTTCAACTTCATCTTCCGGCTTTTCAAAAATATTATGTTTCTTAAAAGCTTCTTTATAGATTGAAATAAGTCCTTTAAGTTCTTCTAATTCAGCATCTTTTATTACTATATCTTGTTCGATTTTTGCATATTCCATATTTTAGAAGATAATGTGATGATATATTAAGTTTTCTTTATTTTCAAAGGAAGTTAATAGAAAGACTATGAAGAAGTATGGGAAATAATCTGGAATTTGTTATTCTTTCTGATTATCATACATTATAGAAAACATTTAGAAAAATATTTAAAGATACCTTATTTAATATGTAAAATATGCTAAGGGTAATTTTTGATACGAACATCTATGGATTATTAATAAAAGAAAAAGATGCAAACGAATTAGAGGAAAGAATAACTAATGATAAGGAATTTATTGTATATGGTTATAAGCCAATAAGAACAGAGATTAGGAATATACCCAAAGTAACAAAATTAAGCAAGAAAACAAGAGTAATATTATTAGGATTATATGATAAGATTACTGGCAATCATTTTCTCAAACATTCAATTAAGATTACAAATTTAGCAAAAAAATATTATGATTATTATAGGCATCTAGGGGGCATATACGGATGGGATACAAGCATAAGGGTAGATTTTATGATTGTTGCATGCGCAAGCTACTATGGATTAGATCTAGTATATTCTTCAGATAATAAGACCTTGCTTGGAAAACATCCTTTGAAAGCTTATAGACATATAAATTTTAAAGAGAATTTAAGAACACCTAATTTCCTCAAATATAAAGATTTACTTGAAAAATTAAGAAACCTAATATAACTTATGGATTTTTGTTGACTCTTTGATAAATTTATTTATTTCTGCAATAAACTGTGGATCTTTTTGAGCTTCTTTTATATCAATCATTAATTTATCTTCTCTTGATTTCAATTTTTTTATTTTTCTTCCCATATCTAGTAGGATTAATTATAAAATATATAAATCTTTGGTTTTATTCTAGACAGATTTTCTATCATTCTCTTGATGAGCAAATCTTGATGAGCGGAGCTCATTAAGAACTTAGAGAACTTTGCTCTCCAACTCAACTGGAGAATCATACCACTGCGAGCAACAGAAGATTAAACCCAAACAACCAATAAAAAGTTTGTATCCACAAAATTTTCACAACTTCTTCTCAATAGAATTCATATTCTTCAATATCTTTTTCTTTATCTTATCTTTTCCAATGGCTGCAAACATCTTGATATCTGCTGGAATTGATTTCATGCTTATCTCGATCATAGAAGTATCTGCTCCCTGCTTTCGCTTTTCAGAAAGCTTTGCCTTAAGCTCCTTATACTTATCTTCCAGCTGTTCAACAGGATCCACCACCTTAGGAACTGCCTTAGGCTGAGATTCAGCTGCTTCCTTTTTAACCTTAGGCTTAGCAACAGACTTCTCCTTTCCCCTAGCAACCTTCTTTACCTTAACTGGAGCAGAAGGTGCAGCTTCTTCAACAGGTGCACTTACTGCAGGCATAGCTTCTTCAGTTTTTTCAGCACCGCCTTTTCCCTTCTCCTTTTTCTCGAACTCCTTCCTTGCCTTTTCAGCTTCTTTTATAGACTTCTGTATTTCCTCAACCTTTGCAAGCTTAATCTCTCTCTTCTTTGGCTCCTTGCCAATCTTTTCCCAGTTCTTCTTAAGCCTTGGCTCAATTCCTTCAAGATAAATATTTACCATATTAAACTTGCCAACCTTAAGCTTATCAAGAGCAAGTTTCAGCTCAAGCCTGAGATCAAACACATCAACTTTTTCCTGCTCAAGCTGGTCCATCTGGAATTCATAATCATCTACCTTTTCATTGAACTTCTGGTATTTTGCAAGATCATCATCACTAAGTCTGGTGATGCTGTGCAGCAGAGGCCTGAAATCAACAAAATAAGGCCTGCCTTTATTATATGCAGAATTCTGGAACATTGCAGTGCCTACACTGGCCTTGACTATTGACCTCATAACATCTTCACCGTATTTTGTCTTTATTCTGTCAAGGTCGCCTTCATCTCTTGTCCTGACCTGGACCTCTGTATTGATATTTGCTTTGATTGAACCAATGAAATCTGACAATACCTGAGATATCAGAACAAGACCTACACCCCATTTCCTGAATTCCCTGCATGCTCTCTCTATCTGCATAAAGCCCTCTCCAGTCCCGCCAAACTTAGGCAGAAGCCTGTGAACCTCATCATATACCATTAGCAGCCTGAGTTCAGGGCTTTCATCAAGATTTGCTTCAAACATCTGCCTGACAGTATTTGCTACAAAAATATCAATCTCCTTCAGTTTCAGCTTGTTTATTGAAAAGATATTAATCTCGCCAGGCTTCATAAATTTCTTTATGTCAATTATCTGCCGCGCATCTTCAATATTGTGAATATTCCCATTAAATGCCTGCGCCTGCTTCTGTTTCATCTGGAATTTAGGATAATATTTAAGCATCCTTCTTTCCTTGCAAGGCCTGAGGAATCCTGTCCATTGCGCAGTCGGATCAAATACAATCACACCCACATTATTCCTTAATGCTTCTTCTACAAGTGCCTGGGCAGCCACAGTTTTTCCGCCTCCTGTTGAGCCTGCCACAATAGTATGCGTCTGCATCTTATTGATCTCAAGGAATGTCCTTATGCTGGTCTCAGCTATATGCCCGATATATGCAGTATTTTCTCCTGGCTGAGGTAGGGTCTTGAGGTCAAGCGCAATCTTATATTTTTTCTTCTTTGCCTGATACTGCTGATATCCAAAGAACATTCCGGCATTCAGTCCCACAAATAATAATACGCTAAAGATTATCCACATAGGAATTACTCCAAACATCTCATAAAGATACCATGG
>JAGLGH010000386.1 GCA_023144115.1 Nanobdellota archaeon
GGCTGTGATGAAATAGCGATTGAACTAAAAAGATCCCTTATTGATGTTATGGAAGAAAAAAAAATAGAGTATAAAGATTTTGGTGTTGATATTGCTGAACCTGTAGATTACCCCGATATAGCCGCTTCAGTTACAAGAGAAGTACAAAATGGGAATTATGAAAGAGGAATACTGGTATGCGGTACCGGAGTAGGTATGGCCCTTGTTGCAAATAAGTTTAAAGGTATCAGGGCAGCATGTTGTCATGATGTTTATTCAACACAGAGATCGATCCTTTCAAATGATTGTCAGATAATAACTATGGGGTCACTAATAGTGGGTAAAAGTCTGGCTCAGGAATTATTAAAAATCTGGCTTGATATTGAGCGTACGGGTGGAACGGTTAAGAAAGTAAAAAAAATCGAAGCTCTGGAGAAATAAACCAAACTCTATATAAAATTAAACATGATGATTGATTGGAGAGAAGTTTGTAATTATGGCTTATGATACAAAATTAATGGTAAAGGTCGCAAACCTTTATTATAAAGAAAATCTAAAACAGGAAAGCATTGCAAGAAGGTTAAAGGTCTCTAAATATCAAGTTAACAGGATCCTAAAGAAGGCATTAAATTCCGGAATGGTTCAGATCAATATTATTGATCCTACAAAAAATATTTCAGATCTTGAAGAAAAACTTGAAAAGAAGTTTAAATTAAAGAGAGCGATCGTAGTTGAGAATTTTGGACTATCCGATACTGAGCTAAAAGCAAAAATTGGGCAGGCTGCTTCAAGATATCTTCTGGATATAATAAAGGAAGGAGATACAATAGGGGTGTCCTGGGGCACTACCATAAATGAAGTGATCAATTATCTCCCTACTAAGATAAACCGTTCTGTAGATGTAGTACAGATCACAGGCGGAAGCCATGAGCTATCAATCGACTATAACTGTCACGATATTACAAGAAGGTTTGCATCCAAATTCGGTGTAAATCCCCATCTTCTTTATGCGCCATCTATCGTAGATACGAAGAAAATGCATGACATGCTATTGGGAGAAACATCTATTAAAAAAACTTTTGATTATTTTTCAAAATTGACTATTGCCATGGTAGGAATTGGCGCAATGTATCCCAGAGTGATTTCAACTCTTGTTAAAACTGGTCATATTAGCGGAAATGACCTGGAATCTCTAAAAGCCAGTGGCGCTGTAGGAGATGTGTACTCACATTTTTTTGATATAGAAGGAAAGACCTGTGATAGCAAACTATCTGAGAGGATCATTGCCATGCCTGTAAAGGAACTCCTACGTGTTCCTTATTCAATAGGAATTGCAGGAGGGGAATTAAAAGCTGAGGCTATCCTTGGAGCTATCAGGGGGAAATATATAAATATATTAATAACAGATAGTAATGCTGGAGAGAAGATCCTGGAGATTTCCTGATCTTTACCTTGCCTTTATCTGATAATTTATAAAATAATCTTTTTTATTATATTAATCCATTTATTTATTTAATCGCCAATCAGATAAAATTTTTGGGAAACTTTAAATTATAAAATAATGATCGTCTGCAATTTGATCAGTAAAAAATACAGGTGCAATAATTTGCATACCAACACCATATTGCATTTTAATCATATTATAGTATTATATAATTTGTATATTTTAAAATTCTTAGAGGAGGCATATGCCTAAGCTAACAAAAGAGAGTAAAGTAAAAATGTTAAAGGACCTTATAACCATAAGAAGGTTTGAGGAACGTACTATCCAGATGTATGCAGCAGGTGAGTTTGGAGGATATCTGCATCCTTATGTTGGTATGGAAGCAATTGCTGCAGGTGCATGCGCTGCTATTGAAGAAAAAGATTATATAGTATCCACACACAGGGGTCATGGACATTGCATAGCTAAAGGTGCGGACCTTAATAAGATGATGGCAGAATTACTAGGAAAAGTCACTGGATATTGTAAAGGCAGGGGAGGTTCCATGCATATTGCAGACACGGAACTAAAAATGTTGGGA
>JAGLGH010000387.1 GCA_023144115.1 Nanobdellota archaeon
TTACATCTTCCAAAAAAGAATTTTGTTCCTCGTTGGAATATAAAATAGAATCTAAATCAGTTGAAATAGACTTTGAGACAAGGAATTCAATAATCTCAACAGGAGGATGTATTGGGGGTTATGAATGTGATTTTGCCGAATCTACTGATCATTCTAAAGAATATTTAACTTTACAATTTGCAAAAGCAGTTGCAAATGAATTTCATAAAGGGCAAAAAAGAAAAATAAATGGTTTGCCATATATTACTCATTTAGAAGATGTTGCTAATAGTGTTAAATCTGAAGGTGATTTTGTTGAATCTATCGCATGGCTCCATGATATTGTTGAAGACACTCCTTTAACTATTGCGCATGTTAAAAAATATTTTGGTTCAGAAATTGCTGAGGGTGTTAATGTCTTAACAAGGAATATTAATAGAAATGCATATAAACAAAGAATACTTGATGCCCCAGAATACATCCAATTGATAAAATTGTATGATACTCAACATAATGTTGAAACTATAGAGAATCTTTCTGAGGGAGGCATAAAACGAAAAGTAGAAGATTGCACTAATTTTTATATCCCTCTGGCATTAAAATTAGAAAAAGAAGAGATTGCAAGCGCACTCTTTAAATCAATTGATCACTATTTGTTTTGACAAGATTTCCTAAATCGGATAATCTTCGGTTTTTACTCCATAATGTATTTTAAACCCCTCTGGTTTCTGGCAGACATCACTAATTTGGGGGTGAAAAACATGGCAAAATGTTATTGCATAGACTGCGGAAGGGAAATAAGCCATACAGGCAGATGTCTTCCATGCAACAAGAAAGCAAAAGAACGCGTTGAAGCGCAGAAAAAGTACATGGATAAGCAGAAAGAAGAGAAATAAGAAGAATTTGGTCTGTTGTAAATTATTTTTATTTTATTTTATTTTTTTATAAAAAGTAGAAAGATTTATATAGGAGAAGTATATTATATTATACCAAATGGGAAATTTAGAAAATCACCTGACTTTGGAGAATCTAAACAATGCAAAGCCTTACCTTGTGCCGCATGTATTTAGCCAGAATTATTTCAATATACTAAAATCAAGAATCAGGAACAAAAAACTATCTGACAATGAGAGGTATTATTATAATCACTTCATCAAGAAAAAACTTCAGGGGATGTGTGAATTGTTTGAAATAACAGATGAGATAACAGGGAAAGAGTTCATAAGAAAAGACAGAATTAAAAAAGCGATCAGCCTGTTAAAGAAGTATTCAAGAAAGCACAAAAATATGAAGATTCTTATCTCAGGCTCTTTTTTATTCAGTGATAAGTTCAATGATATAGATATATTTATAATCTCAAAATACAATAAGGAAGATTACAGGGATGGAAGGATACATGTCAATTATCTTCCAGAGGATATTGAAAAAACGCTTTTCTTTAAATCAATCTCAGCTATAAGCGTTGCTAATTTCAAATTCGATAAGGTTCAAATAGAAGAAAAGATAAAAGCAGAAGACATACTTCACTTATATGAGATTGTCACACTTTTGATAATGCAAAAAGATTCTTATCTGCCTGAGTTAAGGGATTTGCTGCTTAGAATGGAATATACTTCAAATAGAGTTGCGCTTAATTCAATGCAGCTAAAAACAGCAGCAGACAGGATAATCAGCAGTAAAAATCCAATAAAGCTGATTAACAAATATGTCATTGCAAAGATTATAAGCTCTTACAATGCTGCAGTGTTAAGAAAAGCGCTGAAAAAGTTTATAGAAAAAAATTCTATTCCTGAAAAAGGCCAAAAGATGTATGAAAACTGGGAGATATACAACCAGACTTATAAGGAGGCTCTGGAAGTTGTTGCATGATGAAGGAAAAGAAAAAATAGAAGATGTTTTGGGTAGGGATATTAGGTTTGAAGGACATTTCAATACAGTCTTTGACAACCTTAAAGAAAGCAGGCAGAAGCAACTCATAGAATGGGTAAGAGAATGTAAAAATGGAAACTCTATTGCCTTAAGTTCTGACAGGATAAAGGATTTGCTTGCATTTATTTTAAGATTCAGGGATACTAATCTCAGGGCAATACTTACTTGAGCATAGCTCATTAAGAAGTTAGTGAGTTTCACTCACCAACT
>JAGLGH010000388.1 GCA_023144115.1 Nanobdellota archaeon
TAATTGATCCTAAACTAAAAAATAGTGGTTGGGGAATTGTAGAAGGCTCTAAAATCCATAGAGAATTCCCAATTAAAGTATAAAATACAATTGTTGCAAGTGTTAATAACTAGTTCTAGGGGTTATGAAAAGGTTAGAAAGTATTGAAAAGGATTAAATTACTTTTTCATTATTTCCATCAATTTCCTCATGCGTTCTTTTCGCTCATCAACTGTCGGCACATATTGCGGGCATGATTTACACCCAGATGGAACATCATCACCAACTTCATCCGGGCAATCCTCAAAAAGCCCTTTGCCTACGCATTTCGGATACTTATTAGAATCAAGCTTCTTTGACCATTCTGCTTCTTCTTTGTTGTGACCGAGGTGATGCGCTCTGCGTAAACGCGCTCTTTCGGAGTTTTTTTTGCAATTGGGCGCTGTTGCCATGATAATAATTCTTAAAAGAGATTTTTATTCGTTTGCATATAAATTTATAACTATTTTGGAGTAATGTATGTTTTATAACATCTACCATTGATTCATTATGTTATGTGATAAGCATGGAGAAATTCAAAAAGCGCTGCAAATGTAATGTCTGTATCGATTCTTTATCTTCTTTTAATTATAAAGGCGGTGATTACTTCTATTGCCAGAGATGCAATCTTTACTATGATAGCTCAGGTGTTAACGTAATTCTCCCAGAAGGATTATATGTTGAAGCAAAGAAAATAGAGTCTGCGACAAAAAAACGCATGCAAGAGAAAATATTGAGATGCAAATATTACGAAAATGTAACACAATTATATTATATGACCCATAAAAATAATATGGAAAGTATTCTTAACTTAGGAATACTATCAAAAAATAAGGTCGAATCTGAAAAGATAATCTATACGGATTGTTCTATGAAAGAGGTTCAAGACAAAAGAGAGAAACTCATCCATCTTAATGATGGGGCATATAATATACACGAGACAGTACCTCTTTATTTTACACCTAAAAACCCTACATATTATAAGATGCAATGTAACCTGCCTAGTGAGTTTTGTATTATTATTGTTTCAAAAGAGATAATTCATGCTGATGTTGCCTTTGGTTTTTCAGATGGAAATTTAGGTTCGTCTTACAGCAAAGATTATTCGGATTTAAGTGTAATTGATAAACTTAATTGGGATATAATCAATAGTAATGAAAAGTGGTCCGATGATTATCAAAAGAGGAAGAGATGTGCTGAATTTTTAATCTATCCGAAAATATTACCAAATTACTTTGTTAAGATTCTAGTTGATGATTGTGAACTAAAAGAAAGTGTTAAGCAGATATTGATTGAATTGAATTTAAATATTCCTGTGGAAATTGATAACAATAATAAATATTTTTACAAAATTTAAAATGTTAATTTCATCTGTCTTTCTTTAGATAATTCTGAATTATATTGCATAAATAAGTAAATTTTACTTATAGATTTGTTACCAAGACCTTTTACTTGTTGTAGTTGAAACATTGTGTGAATCTTGCCTTCATCGATTGATTTCTTTAGTAATGTTGCTCTTTCTTGAGATAAATCCAGATGTCTTACATACTCATCAATTTCAAAATATTTGATTTTATCGTATAACTTATCAAAAAGCATATCTTTTGCATTTGGGTTGTATTTGTATATCTCAATCTCAATGTTTTCAAGAGGTTCTAAATGTTCATACATCAATTGTTTGACATCTTTCCAGTTTAAACCACCAGAAGTGGTACCTAGCCGTGGGAATGCTATAGAAGTTATACTCAACCGGACATAATTATCTGCAAAGTATTCTAATCCGCTCTTTATGTAATCAATCTTTGATGGGTCTTTCCAGTGATTTTTAGTAGGAAAATTCAATATCCAAGGTTTTGACTCTTCCCATAAAAATAAGAGACCTGGTTTGATCTTTTCTTCTTTACAGAGTATTTCATAAGCTTTAAACATATCAGGATATCGATATCTAAATTCAAGGGCAATCCCCTTACCCATAATACCTACACAATTAACCGTATTAACAATTGTTTGGCAGTTAGTGTCAAAAATGTTACCAGCTATTTCTTTTATATTTGCCATATTTTCACTAGATTAAAAATATATTTTAATAATTAAATTTATTTGCTTCTATCTGATGTCTTTTTGGCTTTTTTTCATACTTATATTCTCTCAGCATCAACAATTTTGAATTTATTATCAAATTTCATAACATTGGCTTCTCTTATATCTTTTAACCCATATTTTTTACCAATATTTTTCAACTTTTCTAATTCATCTTGTGGCACTTTAACCTTTCTTCCATATTTCTGTAGCATGAATAAGTTTTTTCTCCAGTATATTTTAGCAAAATATCTATTTCGTATATTTGATGGCAACTGGTTATATGTAGTAAAATCTTTTCGTATATGCTTTTTGCTTCTTCCAATTTTTAATACTAATTTTCTTTTACTAGAATGAATCACAAATACGTGCTTAAAAAATCCCTTTCCTGTTTCATAGTATTTAGTTCTCGGAAAAAATATATTTATGATTTTTTCAATTTCTTTAAATGGCATTGATTCTCTCTTTCGTGATTTTTTAATAAAAGATATAGATGGCTCTAAAATATTGGTAACCAAATCATAGATCTTTTTGTGTCGCATATAATTACAAGATACAC
>JAGLGH010000389.1 GCA_023144115.1 Nanobdellota archaeon
GATAGTTTTTCATATTTAAAATAATTCATATTTTTTACCAGAGAAACCAAAACAATGCAAAATATAAAAAGTTTTCCTAAAAGCAGACAACATCCCCTATAGCGCTGCGGCTTTCAGCAATACTCCCTTTTTCAAGCTCGACTACATATCTGGATCTATTTTTAGGGTTATAAAATGAGAATGGCCTAAGATTCTCTTTGATCTCAACTATCTCCTTATCCTTATCCAGGAAGATGACATCTATGGGGAAAAACACAAACATCATATGCAGAGCATTTATCTTTTCTCTGCTGAACTCAAAAACCAGAGGAAGAGGTCTTTTCCTAAACATCATGCCCCTTGCCTGGGACAGCAATGAATTGCAGAGGATATAATGCTGCGATACAATGTTTCCTTTTGTGATGTTTTTTATCATTTTATCTCTGTATATCTGCACGTGAGAATATGGATTGCCAATTTAGAGAGTCAGACAATGCTTAAGACATTTGAAACAAGAATCTTGTTCATGATTGAGATTGTCCCCTCTTTCCTCAGCTCATCATAATATCGATAGAATGTCGCTTTTGAACAATATACCATCTGGTCTACTATTATCTCTTTTAACTCTGGAAGCATGACCCTTTTTAATCTGACAGACTCCATAATCTTATTCTTGATTATCTCTTTCTTATGTCTCCTGAACTTATGTATTACCTCTTTTTTGAGCTTATCCTCTTTTTGGGTTGCCAACTGCTGCGCAAGGGTTGAAACAGTATTTCTAAGCTTGTTGTTCTCCACTATAAGAATATCAATCTGCTTCTGATTGCGGTCAACATCTTCCTGAATCCTTGTGAAATTAAGCTTTAGCAGCTCTTTCAACTCATTAATATCACTCATTTTGCCCTAACAAAAATATATTATGTTATCCTTTACAAAAATACATTATGTCATCCTTTAAATATTTTTCGAAAGGGCGCAAAAATGTAGTTTACTTAGCAACAGCAGGAATGACCTGCACAACCTCTAAGGGGTCTTGTGCATCAGCTAACTTTTCTATCTGTGGCTCATCATTTATTACAGATTGCACAAGCTTTCCGTAATCCTGGGCTGCCCTTGAGGATTTAGCATAGGTAAAGATAGATTTTCCGTTTGCCGGAGCTTCTTTGACTCGTGTGTCAACCCTTATAGGTTCGCTGACAATCTCATAATAATCGCTTCGTATCTTATCAAGGCTCTGCCTGCAAATTTTGTTCCTCTTATCAAATAAGGTAGGAACTATTTTCGTTATTTTTATATTATGGCCAAATACTGTGCTTACATTAGCAATAGCTTTTACTATCTTGTTAAGACCGTCAATTCCCAGATAATCTGTTGAGACTGGCACAAGAGCCTCGTCTGCATAAAGAAATGCATTCTGGTTCAATATTCCCAAAGAGGGAGGGCAGTCGAGAATTACATAATCATAGTCTTTTATCTGCTCAAATTTGCGCCTGAGAAGACTCTCTCTGTCTTTCTCATTAGTTATTATAAGCTCGCATCTTGTAAGCGTTTCTTTACTTGTTATGACATCAAGATTCTTTCCGAGAGGGCGTATAGCTTCAAGAACATTTACTCCACCGACCAGGATATCATGCATATCTGGCTGATCATCGCAATTAAAGCTTGTTCTGATTCCCCCTTGGGCATCCATATCAACTAATAATACCTTTTTTCCCTGCCTGGAAAGCCCAGCAGCGAGATTAACAGCAGTAGTTGTCTTTGCAACCCCACCTTTTTGGTTTATAATACAAATTTTTCTCATGTTCTCTGTCACCCCTAGTTTATTTAATGAAATCTATGTGAGTATAGGGAAATGTATACAGGTTTATAAATCTTTCTTTTTTGTGAATTTAGATAGAGAATCCCAGAGAAAGCAAAGCCCACTGAAATCTGGATGTGCCTGGATTATCAATATTTTATACGTCGAGATATAGTCCAAAGGAGGAGTATGAAAGTAAGAATTGATTTTATTGCGATTTTAAACAAGATTGAAAAAATATTTAAATAAGTAAATAGAATCATAGCATAAAATGGAATGCAAAAAAGAAGTTAACCTCGAGAACTGCAATTGCCCGTATGATTGTTCTAAGAAAGGAATATGCTGTGAGTGCCTGAGCCATCATCTTAGCCTGAATGAGCTTCCTGCATGCTGCTTTCCTGACGATGTGGCAAAGACACATGAAAGAAGTTTTAGGAAATTTGTTGAGCTGCACAAGGATCTGCTTGATTAATGCATAAG
>JAGLGH010000039.1 GCA_023144115.1 Nanobdellota archaeon
CTTGCAAAGACAATGATGATAAAAACACTTTCTGATGCGATCAAGACAGATTTTCAGAGGATACAGTTTACCCCTGACCTTCTTCCAGCAGATATAATAGGAACAAAAATATTCAATATGAATGATAATTCATTCTCTACAAAAAAAGGACCTATATTCAGCAATTTTATACTTGCAGATGAGATTAACAGGGCTCCGCCAAAATGCCAATCAGCACTTCTTGAATCTATGCAAGAAAGACAGGTAACAATAGGAGAAGATACATTCATGATGGCAAAGCCATTCCATGTTCTTGCGACAATGAATCCCCTTGAGAATGAAGGAGTCTATACACTGCCTGAAGCGCAGGTTGACAGATTCATGTTCAAGCTTGTAATAAACTATCCTTCAAAAGATGAAGAAAAAGAGATAATGAACAGACAGACTAATGGGATTAGCATGCAAATTAATGAAGTCCTAAACTCATCTGACATCATAGATATGCAGAAGTTCTGCCAGAAGATATATGCAGATGAAAAGATACTGGATTATATTGCTGACATAGTAGATACCACAAGAAATCCAGCAGATATAGGTGTCAATGGGTTTATAGCTTATGGAGCATCTCCAAGAGCATCTATCTGGCTTGTGCTTGCAGCTAAAGCAAATGCGCTTGTCAATGGAAGGGGATATGTCATACCAGAAGATGTGCAGGAAATTGCGCAGGATGTACTAAGGCACAGGATAATACTCACATATGAAGCAGAAGCAGAAGAAATAACAAGTGAGGATATAATAGATAAGATTATGAAAAACGTGAAAGTACCTTAAAAAGTTTGCTTTGCAAACTTTTGATACTAAATTATAAAAAAGGGGATATGATTTGAAAAGTAAAGATGTACTTAAGAATATCAAAAAGATAGAGATAAAGACAAGATACCTTGTAGAAGGGTTGCTGCAGGGAGCTTATCATTCTGTATTCAAAGGAAGAGGGATAGAGTTTTCTGAAGTAAGGGAATATGCTATAGGTGATGATGTCAGGACCATTGACTGGAATGTAACTGCAAGAATGAACCATCCCTATATCAAAGAATTTATTGAAGAGAGGGATCTTACTATATATATAATATTTGATGTGTCAGGCTCAGGTGAATTTGGCTCATCAAAAAGCAAGAAAGAATCTGCGATTGAGCTATGCGCATCACTTATGTTTGCAGCGCTCAGGAATAATGATAAAGTAGGGATTGCGCTTTTTACAGATAAAGTAGAAAGATTTATTTACCCAAGAAAAGGAAGAAAGCATGTCCTTAAGATGATAAGAGAGATGATATATTTCAAGCCAGAAAACAAGAGAACTGATCTAAAAAACACGCTAGATTATATGTCTAAGGTAATTAAGAAAAGAAGCATAATCTTCATTGTATCAGATTTTATCTCAGAGGATTTTTCAAAACCTCTTAAACTGCTTAAAAACAAACATGATATTATTGCAATAAATATGTATGACATAAGAGAGGTTCAGTTGCCTGATGTGGGATATATTGAACTTGAAGATGAGGAGACTGGAGAGCAGATGCTTGTGGATACCAGTGATCCTGAATTTAGAGCTGAATATGCAAAGCTTGCAGATGAAAGAACAAAAGAACTGAACCAGTTCATGAAAAAAATGAAAATTGATATGATAGGGATAAGAAGTGGAGAGCAATTTGATGTTTCACTAAGAAAATTCTTTATCCAAAGGCTGAAAAGAAGTGTAAGAATATGAAAATGGATGAGATTTAAATGGGGTTAAGTTTTGTGAATAACGGATGGCTATGGCTGCTTTTGGCAATACCAATAATTATTTACCTTTATAATCTTGCTAACAAGAAGAAAAAGAAATCTGCTATCAAGTTCTCTAACTTAGGGATAATAAAGAAAGCATCATCAAAGACAATAAAAAGGCAAAGGATACTTTTCTATATCATGATTGCTTCTATCATATTTCTTATAATTGGGCTTGCTGACCCTCATCTTCCTCTTAAACAGGCAAAAGAAGGAGTCAATGTAGTTCTTGTGCTTGATGTCTCTGGCTCTATGCAGGCTACTGACTATAAACCGACAAGGCTTGAGTCTGCAAAATTATCAGCTAAAGTATTGCTGGAAAACCTGGAGGAAAATGATCATGCAGGAATTGTTATCTTTGAAAGCGGAGCTACAACAGCAGCATATATTTCTCCATTCAAGGAAAAAGTGATATCAAAGCTTGAGCAGATAAATCCAAAAGAAGGAAGGACTGCAGTAGGCGACGGACTTGCGCTGGGAGTTGATATGGCGACATCAATTCCAAATAAGAAAAAAGTCATAATATTGCTGTCAGATGGAGTCAATAATGCAGGGGTAATAAGCCCAGAGGAGGCCATAAGTTTTGCAAAAGAGGCAAAGATAAAGGTTTTTACTATAGGCATGGGGTCTGATGCTCCTGTTGTGCTGGGATATGACTGGTTTGGCAATCCACAGTATGCAGAACTTGA
>JAGLGH010000390.1 GCA_023144115.1 Nanobdellota archaeon
GAAACTAAATATAAACTCGCATAATGGATGAGGATATATTTCATGTTTCTGATGAATTCTTTTTCTTGTATGAAAATGATGTAATCCCTCTACATGGTTAGCCATATAAAAATTATATTTTTAATCCTTTATAACTTTTCCCATTGTTTCTTTTTTTCAAAGGTTTTTCGAACTGGAAAGAAAGACATTCTTCAATTGAAAAAAATACCTAAAAAACACTCAGGCTAAAAAGCACCCAGGGACAGGATTTTGTGCAGAAAGAGATTGCAGAATATCATAGGCTCTTCTTTTAATTCCATAAACCATTTCTAATTTTTGTTCGAATAACATATTATGATATTCTTCTGTGATCGCCCCTTTTATACTACTTACAAGACCTGCTAATTCTTCACCATTTGTACCTATATAACCAATTCCCAATTTTTCCAAGTGATTATAAACATTCAGGTATTTTCCTGCTCCCATAACATCATCATCTAACACTTGTTGAATAATTTGATCTCTTGCTGTTACATCATCTCTCCATTTCCTTCTTGCAACATGATCATTTCCAAAAGTATCTTCTATACAAGGAGCATCAATATAATCTTGAAGAGCTGTGACACTATCTTGCGCTCTTCTTTCATATTTCCAAAGGGAATAATTTATCTCTGGAAAAACTTCGTGATCAAAATAATGAATTGCTTTGACATGCTCATCTTTTGTTAATGTTTTTTCAATACCCTCAGATAATCTTTTTACACCCATAAAGAATCAACATTAAAGAGGATATATAAATCTTTACAAATCCTGTCCTTTATTTTTATTTGTATATCCAGATAAATCTATCTGGTACATTAATATAAGATTTTTCTCCATCAACCTTTACATATTTTCTTAATTCATTATCTATTTTTTTCTGAACTTCTTGAGGAACTAATTCATTATGGTCTTCTGGTTTAGTCTGCAAAATAAAAGACAATGGAACTATCCTGCCTGGATTGCCTAAATCTAATATTTCATCCACATAAAAACGCTGCTCTGTTTCTTGTTCATCAACTAAATAATTTATTCCTTCTTGTTTCAGCAAAGAGATGATTGTATCAGAAGATGAGACTAATTCTTTATGATGGATATAAGGAAAAATACTCTTTTTAATCAAATGTAAATCTGAATTTGGGCTTTCTACAACCACACAAGCAATGCCTTTTTCTTGAAGAAAATCAGGAATCTTTCCAAGAGATTCTATCTTTATTCCATAAACCGAATGAAAGAAAGTTATCAAATCATAAGAGTTTTGGGAAACAAATTCTTCCCAGGTTATTTCATATTTCCCATAAACTATTCGTTCTAATTCTTTTCGCCTAAAATTTCCCGATAAGATTTGTTGCCATCTGCTTGATGGTTCTATAACACTTAATTCTACTCGGCTAAATCTTTCTAATAATCCTTTATATCCATGATAACCTTTCAAGATTTGTATAGGCTTTGTTCCAGGTCCAGCGCCTACATCTAACCACCTGAGAGAACTGGGACATCCCCCATATATCTCAGAAAATCTTTTGAGAAAATATTGTGAATCTATTTTGTCTTCATCTGAATGTTGAAGAAAGTATTCTAAATTATTAATATATTCTGCGTCAGGACATTTCATTTTGATAAGCTCAGGTTAATTTTTTCAATTTCTTCTTTGACTCTTTTAAATTCTTGCTCTAATGTTGTCTCTAATCCTTTTGGAATATTATGGCCAAACTCTTTTCTTCTATCCTCAGTTTCAAGAGAACATGAACCATTAGCTCGAGCAAAGAAATTTACAGGGAACACATTATAACCCGCTTTCCTCAATTCAGTTGTTTTTTCATTATTGTTTGTAAGAGCAATAATTGGCTTATCAACCCCAAAATAATCTAAAATAATTCCCGGGATTTTATATCCTATAAAATCATTAAGTTTCCTAGGATCAGGAGTTATACCTATTGAAATAAAACCCTCTGCCATAGATGTTGAAAAAATCTGTTCTGCTGAGTATTCCCCCCGATGTCTGAGAAATGCAGTCTCAGTCAAATTAGGATTATATTCATTTTCAATGGCGCCACTGCCCATCCCATTTTGGGAATCCATGTGAAGTAAAACAAAAGCTTGCTGACTTTCTTTTGGCCTGGGAATGTTATTTTCGCCTTTTTGAAAATAAGCTACTATAAAGTTTTCTAAGTCTCTTCCACTTAGATTATTAATATCAACTGGATTAAAATGTCCTGCCAATTGTCTAGAAAGTACCCATTGATCATAACAATTACATCTTTGAGATCCATAGAGAAAAGATGGTGCACAAGCAGATTCAGGTCTTAATACTACAGATTTCCCATTCTTTAGATCTCCAACAATACCAACATTTACTATTTCTACTCCATGGTTTGGTATATAAAGATTAAAACCTATATGATATGTGACATAATCTTTCTTGCTTTCTGGTGTTTTTGTGTGTAAAGAAGCACCTTTATTACAAATATAGATACTTCCTGTTGGCTGATGGATGCCTGCTTCATATAATTCATTTAATTGTTGTGGTGCTCTATTTTGGCTTAAATAAGGGGGAAGAGCTTCTAAAACATGATTGAATAAACTACTTTTAAACTCCACAATTCGACTGTTCTTTCTATTTAATATCTGTTTCAATTTAACCACTATAAAGTAAGTGCTGAAGGAGAGTATAAATATATTTGTTGTATATCAGTGTTCAACAATAATAAGATTTATATATCAGAAGGAGATAACTAAGTTATTATGAAAACTGAAGACTTAACAAATCTGGGTTTATTAGAAAGTGAAGCACGAGTTTATCTAGCTCTGCTTAAGTTGGGACAAAGTAGTGCAGGAAAAATAGCAAAAGAGACAAAACTGAATAGAAACTCAGTTTACAAAGCATTACATAATTTACTTGAGCAAGGTTTAGTTTCTTATGTAATCAAAGCAAATACTAAAGAATATAATGCAAGCAATCCAGCCCAAATAGAGAGATTGATTAAAGAAAAAGAAAAAGAATTATTAAATCTAAAGAATCAAATCCCTAAATATAAGGAAATATTTGAATCAACTAAGAAAAAAGTTGAAGCTGATATATATGAAGGAATTAAGGGAGCAAAAACAATTTGGGAATCATTACTTGATCAATCAGATGAAAATGATGAATGGCTCATTCTGGGAGCTCCAAAAAGTGCAGAAATCCTGGGGGGATATTTTATAGACTTCAATAACAGAAGAGCAAAGAAAAAAGTTAAACTAAAAATAATATATAATAAAGAAGCGACAGAATTAATCAAAATAAGAAAAAAACAACGATTGACAAAATTAAAGGTAATGCCTGAAGAGTATATTACGCCTGCTTCATTAGAAGTAATAAATGATAATGCACTTTTAGTGATTTATGGACCACAAATAATTATTTTTCACCTAAAAAGTAAAGAAGCATCAGATTCTTTTAAAGCTTATTTTAATCTTCTTTGGAAGATAGCAAAACTTGCAGATTAAGATTTTTATTTTAAAGATTATGTAATGCATTTTATCTTGAGCGATAACCCTACTATTTTTGTTATTCACTCTGCACAAAATGCAGAAAGATATAAAGAATTTTTCTTAGAATTATGGAACAAGGCAACCCCTTAGATTATGTTACTAAAAGAGCCTTCGGTTTTGAAAACGAAATTGCCTCTTGATTACTTGTTCTTGAATTGAACAGAAATTAAATGGAAAAAAAGAAAGTGGTAATATTTACATTTGTTTTGAAACTGCTTGCCATCCCCAAAATGGTTCTAGAGAGAATTGGTATCTGTTGCTATCTAACTCTCTTATATTTGTTGCCTCAAGCAATTCATCCAAATAGCCTTTAAGATATTTTTCATCAATATATTGTGTCTGACTTAATGCACTAGCTAATATGTGTTCTGGTCGTATATGGCTCCCTTCATAAGATATTGTAAGACCCACAGGTAATCCTCCATGCATAACAGAATCCAAATATAACCATTTATTTGGACTTTCGCGAACAAATTCAAATGGATCTCTAAATTTTCTTAGATCTTCTCTAATATCTCCATTTTGGTATTGTCCAAGTATTACTACTCCAGTTAAATTTGCATCTTGATACATATGTTTTGTCATTTTGACCTCCAAATGTTCTCCAGAACTAACTAGAGTGATAACTATTCACCCCTTTCTTTTTTTATAAATATTACTTACTTTAAATACCTTTTGGCTCATTTTACAATAAATTTATATTAACTCCTTACTTCACCCTATATAATATGGAAAGTTTTACCAAATTAGGATTAAAAAGAGAAATTATTGATACATTATCTGCATTAGGATTCAAGCAACCCCTTGAAGTCCAGAACAAGATAATACCCTTAGCAATACAAGGCAAGAACCTAGTCTTCACATCCAAGACCGGCAGCGGCAAAACCCTTGCATACTCATTAGGCTTCCTGGGAAAAATCAATAATAAACTCAACATCCAGATGATGATCATAGTTCCAACAAGAGAACTCTGCATCCAGGTTGGAAAGGAAATGAAAAAAATCTGCAAGCTGCTCAACATCAATGTAGGGGTGGTTTATGGTGGTCGCAACATCGCAGATGATTATAAGACAACCAATAAGAAAAACCAGGTTTTTGTAGGAACTCCTGGAAGGCTTATCCAGCACATAAATGACAAGACTATCAAAGTTGGCGATGTAAAATTCCTGATTTATGATGAAAGCGACCAGATGTTTGATGAAGGATTCTATAGTGATTGCGCTTACCTAAAAAAAAGAGTAAGCAAGAATGTGCAGATAATCCTATCATCAGCTACAATAACTAACAAAGTTCATGAATTTATTGAGCGCGAGATAGGAGATTATGAATTCCTGAAAGTTGGAAGAGCAGTACCAAAAACAATAGTTCAGGAAAAATTATTCTGCCGAATCTCAGAAAAAAATGAACTGCTTTTAAGATTCCTGTCCCAAAAAAAGTTCAAGCGCGCAATTATATTCTGCAACACAAAAGCAAGAACACGCAGCCTATCAGAATTGTTAAATAATAAGAATTTTAAAACAACGCCATTAAACTCAGACCTGGAACAGATAGACCGGCAGAATAATCTTAATCTATTCAGAAGTGGAAAGGTTCCAGTATTAATCACAACAGATGTTGCTGCAAGAGGTCTGCATATAGAAGATATCGATTTGGTCATTAACTATGATATCCCAACAAAAGAAGAATATTACATACACAGGATAGGCAGGTCTGGAAGAGGCAATAAAAAAGGATATGCTTTAACACTAATATGCCGAGAAGATGAAGATAGATTCTATAATCTAGAATTTAATTACGAAATAAAAGTAAATTTAATTGATCATAATTTTAAGAAAGTAAAACACAATTAATTCTTATATTAAATAATTTAAAAAAATAAAAAAAGAAAATGAAGTAAAATCTTATGAATATGAGATTATCAATTCAACAAGTTTACTCTTCGCTTTTTGTAACATTAGATGCTTTTGGGCCTCTTTCGCCTTCTTCTACATCAAATGTAAC
>JAGLGH010000391.1 GCA_023144115.1 Nanobdellota archaeon
AAAATATGCCATATCCTGCACCAATATCTAAAATACACGACTGATTTCGCAATTCGGTTATATATTTGCTGATTATCGATTCAACCATTGCAGCTTTTGGTTTTATTATATGTTTTCGTCTTTTTGCTTCAGTCTCACGATAAAAATTCGTGGCCCAGAAACGAACCGATGGCGAATCTATATAATATTCATTAAATGCTTCCGCAGCTGGCCGGGGGTTCACAAACAGGGTTTTACAATTTAGGCAGATTTCATAATCAAAACCCATTTTTCGAAATCTGAATTTACTGTTTTGAGATTTGCATGCCGGGCAGGGTCTGTTGTATAATGGAGCATGTTTGAAATATGTCTCTACATCTTGTTCAGCAAGTGATAAATATTGATTAAACAGTTTTTCAGGACGAATGTCTTCTTCTTTCATATTTGGCTCTTTTAATATAATCTAATATTCTGTTTATAAAAATTACTTCCTAACAAAAATATAGTTCCCAGCGATTGACTTTTCAGACTCTATCATTTTTCCTTTTGCTTTTAAAATGAAACCACTTTTTAAAATTGTATCTATAATTTCATTATGTTTTTTTTCTTCTTCTTTGATATGTGTAATCTCTATTAAAATGGTCTTTAGTTGAGGTTTTTTTAATGTTTCGGAAGCACCATCAATTATCAACCCTTCAATCCCATCAACATCTATTTTAATATGATTCGGAGTTTCTAATCCCCATGTATTTTGCAATTCGTCGATTGAAATACCAATCATACCTTGCCTGTGCTTTGGCATTAGTGTATTTTTTTCATGGTTTTCCATTACTTTAAAACTATGCCCTGCTGAACCTTTATGCATATCACTCAAATAAAAAGTATTCAGTTCCTGCTTATTTGAAACAGCAATATTATATGCAATTATTGATGAATCTAAACCATTGTTATGAATATTCCAATTTAATTTTGCGTATGTATGGAATGCTGGCTCAAAAGAATATATAGTACAATCTCCATTGAGATATGTTCCTGCAAATAAAGAGTACTGACCTATATTAGCACCAATGTCATAAAAAACATCCTTCGGATTAAAATATGTTTCAATCCATTCAAGTGTCTCTGGTTCTTTGGTCTCATATGTGTCAGCACGGAATAATTCATTGACATCTTCAACATCTATAAAAATTTTGTGGTTTTTGACTATACACTTCTTAACTGATCTCCCATTTATTTTTCTCCCCATTATTTTTAATAACAAAACTCTCAAAGGATACACATATTTTGTGTACAATCTTTTCATCTTTTTAGATTCCCGAATTGACTTTGGAAGATGTTTTTTGAAATTCATATTAAAACTCTCATTTAACTACTACTATATAATTTAAGCAATGTATCGTGATCCATAACTTGTTCCACTTTTGCAAGGTCTTTTGGAGTATCAACGCTAAACGTTTTCTTATCCGTCTCTACCATTTTAACCTTACACCCATGCTCCAATATTCGAAGCATATCCACAGATTCAATAATCTCAAGCGGAGTTGGCTTAAGATTATTATATTTCACCAGAAAATCCTTGCGGAATGGCATTATGCAAACCTGCTTGTATCTGGCATATGCATGATCATATTTTTTGTTGGATGGGATTGGTTCACGTGAGAAATACAAAGCATTGTTTTCATTGTCAACTACTACTTTCACTTCATTTGGATCATTAAAATCAACATCATTTTCCATCTCTGCCATCAAATTAACACATACGATGGAATCATCTTCGACAATTGCTTTTACTGCCTGGTCAATCATATTGGGATAAACTAATGGTTCATCTCCTTGTATAATTACTACAACATCAACATTCATGCCTTCAACAGCTTCTGCTACACGATCGGTACAACGCTCATGGCAGATATCGGTCATAATCGCCTTCCCACCAAACTGCTCTACAGCATCATA
>JAGLGH010000392.1 GCA_023144115.1 Nanobdellota archaeon
AGAAATTTTTTATTAATTAATCTCAGCGCTGCCTTTTTTGATAAGAACTTCAGCTATTGTCACAGGCACTTCTGCTGTATCTCCTGGTTCAAAAGGACCATGCACCTTTAACTGCGCATCAATGAACTTCTGCACCTGGGAAAGAAATTTCACATTTACTCTATCAGTACCAGCCGGTGGTGCTGCTTGCTGCGCTTCTGCAGGCTTATCGTTTTTTGCTTCTGTAACTTCAGAACCTGCACTCTTCTTGCTTTCGCACTGCTGTGCTTTAGGTTTATCCTCTGGCTTGCTTATCTTAGACATAATTTCTTTTGCTCTTGTCTCATCTATCATGCTACAAAGAAGCGTTGCCCTATAAAGATTAAATACATCAACAATCTTAAAATACATCTCTTTCTCGCCTTGGAGAAGTTTAGAAGGATCTATCATATCAGAATCTGTCTTTGATTTATTTATCGCAAGATCTATAATCTTCCTCTCCCTGCGATCATAAAGCTCACGCAAGACCTTAATTATATTAGTAATCTGCTGCAAAGTTTTTTTCTGCTCTTCTTCAGAAAACAGCATCTGCCTCCCATGATCCATATGGAGCATACTCCTCTTCTCTGCAAGATATGACTTAACAGAGATGATGAAATCCTTATCAAGCTCCTGTATGTCTTCCCGGTTCTTTTCCCTCCTCAGAAGTTCGTACAGAGTCTCATATGTAATTGTTATCTCTTTGTCATCCCCACCCATTTTTATCATTTTTTTGTAAGGGGAACTAATATTTAAATCTTTGGGGGATTGATTTTCAAAAAGTTTAAATATAACCTCAATGCCTAACTATTAGTATGACTTTAGTAATCAGGATAACTCCTCATAGAATTGAAAGAACTATATTACTACTTATCATTTTATTCTTTATACTATCTTCAAGCTATTATGCAAATAAATATTATGATACTACTAGTGAAGATTCTGGATACTTGGACAAGCTTTATAGCGGAACATTCTTTGCCAAAATTCCAACTGAACTAGAGATTACAACTCCTGAGAACAATATATCTGATGATACACTAAATGTTACTAATATCTCAAATATGAATGTCACAGAAGAAGTGCTAGAAGTTGAAGATGAGACTAATTCAACTAATGAGACAAACACGACAACTCCTGAAGAGGATACACCCTGTACAGATGCTGATTTTAAAGTTATCAGCTTTAATACTCAAAAAATAGACGATGATTCTGATAGGGAAGGGATAATACAAGCAATAAGATTATCATATTGCAATATGGAAGACACAGAGAGCTATATGATGGCTGAGATTTATTTATGGGATGAATTAGATAAGGAATTAGACCTTGTAGATTCCAGAAAAAATACTCCAAGGTATACTACTTTGCAGACAGTATCAATCATGCCAGGAGAGAAATATAGCAAGGAGTATATATTCCCAACTTCAAAAATAAAAACCGTGTGGTATGATTCAGAATTCAACTATAGGATAAGGTTCTATTATGTAGATGAAGATGGCGATAAAATAGACACAACTGCAATTAAGTCAATAAGTTCCACCTATACAATCAAATAGAAGTCATAATAGCCCATTCTCAACAACGAAATCTTTATAAATCA
>JAGLGH010000393.1 GCA_023144115.1 Nanobdellota archaeon
TAATAGATGATATCAGGAAAGATAATCTTTTAAAATCTACAAAAACTGATTATTCTGCACAAAAAAGAAGAAAAGAATTAATTATATCCAAACATAAAGTTAAAAAGGGGGAATACCTCAGCAACATTGCTAAACAATACGGTGTTTCCATGGATACAATTTGTGCTAACAGCAAACTTGATTCATATGATTTCATTAGAGAAGGAGCTATCTTAACTATACCAAATAAAGATGGTATTCTTTATACTATGAAAAAGGGAAGTAATATAATCTCCATTGCAAAAAAGTATAAAGTTTCATTAGAGAAGATTATAAGCCAGAATGATTTAATAAATTTTGATTTTGTCCGGGAAGGAGTAACTGTATTTATTCCTGATGCAAGGCCTCAAAATGTATTTTCAGGATTTTTATGGCCCACAAGAAGCAGAAGAATCACATGTGGTTATGGTTGGAGAAGAAATCCATTTAACAAACGCCACAGGGAATTCCACAGAGGACTTGATATCAAAGCTAAGTATGAAAGGATTAGATCAATAAAATATGGAAAAGTGACCTATACCGGTTGGTTGGGAGGATATGGGAAAGCTATAATAGTTGCTCATCCAGCTGGATGGAAGTCCTTATATGCTCACTTATCACGAATATATGTAAAAAGAGGACAGTATGTTAAACAAGGCCAGTTTGTTGGAAGGTCTGGAAATACCGGACGTTCAACTGGTGCTCATCTTCATATTGAACTTATTAAACGAGGCAGGGACAAAAACCCATATGCCTATCTGAAAAGAAGATAGTTACTTTCCTGAATTTAATTCCCTCAAATTATGCTTAAAAATAACTAAAAAATTATTGACTCAATTTATAAAAATTTTTGTTGTTCTTAATATGCTGGTTTAACAAATTGATATTCATAAATAAAACAATTTAATAAATTGGAGTTAGAAATGCTGAAAGATACAAATTTTCTTTGTGAAATAGGAACAGAAGAGATCCCGGCCGGTTACCTGCCTCCGGCAATTGATTCAATTAAAAAATTTTTAAAGGAAAATCTTGAAAAGAGCAGAATTGATTTTTCAGATTTTGATGTTTATGCCACTCCAAGAAGAATTGCAATATTTATATCCGATTTGGCTCATTCACAGAAGGAGGAAGAAATTGAATTAAAGGGTCCTTCTGAAAAGGTTGCATTTGATTCCAATGGAAATCCCACAAAGGCATTGCAAGGTTTTTTAAATGGTAATAATATTAATTTAGATAATATTTATAAGGAAGCTACTGAGAAAGGAAATTATATTTTTGCAAAGAAGAAACTTGAATCCAGAAATACTGAAGAAATAATTCCTGAAATTATAGAAAAAATTATTAAAAATATCCCATTCCCCAAACAGATGCGTTGGAGTGATAAATCTATTTTGTTTTCACGACCCATTTCTTATTTTCTTGTTCTCTTTAATGATAAGCAGGTAAATTTTCAATTGGATGGCATTTCATCATCCAATAAAACAAGAGGCCATTATATTCAACATGATGAAATGCTTAAGATAGATAAAATTTCTGAATATGAAAATGTTCTAAAAAAGAATGGGGTCATTATTGATCACAATGCCAGAAAGGAATTTATCAGGAAAGAGTTGCATGCTGCTGCTGAAAAGGTTGGCGGTGTTCTTAATGATGATGAGGCACTACTTGACATTGTGACATTTCTTGTTGAAAATCCGGTTATTGTGACATGTGAATTTGACATTAAATTTTTAGAAATACCGGATATAGTTCTGATTGCTGAGATGAGGGAGCACCAGAAATATTTTTCAGTACTTGATAATGATGGAAAACTTACTAAATATTTTCTGGTCACATCAAATAATCCGGAAACGGAATATGTAAAAGTTGGAAATGTGAGGGTTATAACAGCAAGGTTCAATGATGCGGAATTTTTTTATAATGAGGATAAA
>JAGLGH010000394.1 GCA_023144115.1 Nanobdellota archaeon
AAAAAAGTGGCGGGAAAAAATATAGGCAAATTTTTTCCGCCATTTTGTTTGGTAAATGAGGGTAAAGAAACAGCGGCTATAACGCGCTGCGGATCACCTGCAAATCTGGGAATGAGCCCAAAGGAGTCATGGACAGATTTTGTCAGGTGAATCCGCTTGATGGTAGGCGCTGAGCGCCGGACAGCAACCGGATGAAATCCGCAGCGGCCGGGTTTTCGGAGCGCAGCGGAGAAAATCCGGTCCGGCTCGACCGTTTTGTTATGTCTAATTTTATGTTAATTATCTGGGTAAATAAATTTTGATACAGATACTACGGTGCCATCATCATTTTTTATTTTATAGTTGTGCAAAAATCTCCATACTATTCTATTCTTTTGTTTATAGGGTTTTCTAATTAAAGCTGGTTCATTTTTGATTTTTGATATTTCATCTATTATTCCATCTAAAGAATCGCTGATATTATCTCTGAAAACGTCAAAGTATGATTTGAATATTTCACCAAAAGTAGCATGCACATGCAAAGAAATTTTGTATAAAAGATAACCTGCAAAAAAGCATATTGACGAAAAGAGTATTAATAAATTACCGCTTGGCAAATTAGCAAAAAATTCAATTTGCCATAATTTAATAATACCATAAAATAGAAACAATAAGCCAGAAACAAACATAGCCAATGAAACGTAGAGGATACTATCAGGAAGGGCCTGCTGACCATCAATGTAATCTCGATGTTCATCATCTATCGTTAAAAAAAGACGATACCAGAAAAAAGACGAGTCCATTCCATAAATTCTATCAGGATAGCTTTCATATGAAGCGATCAAATTGCCAAGCTTTGTCGGATATACTACGTAATATTCACCAGTTTTTTCATCTATTGGAAATCTTCTTAGTTCTACGGATGTTTCGAGATATTTATAATAATTCTCAACCTTATATTTTTGATTAGCTTCTATAAGCTTTTGCAACCTCTTTTTCTCAGTATCAATCATAAGACTCTTAAAAGCTTTTGGCCAATATCTCCTTCCTTCAAAAAACATATAGATTTGCATATCTAAAATTATAAAAACCCAACCGAAAAATATTACGCAGGCAATAAAGGGTAATTCAAGAGATGTCTTAATTGAAAGATTTCCTATAACCAATTGCAAAATAGGTAAAAAGCTAAAAGCTAAAACAAAACCTGGCAATAAAAGTCTAAAAACGAATTTAAGGTCAAAATTGAATGGTAGTTTCATATGAATATTATTTCTTTTATCTTCTTATTAATTAGATGATTAATTATTTTAAAATTCAATCATTAGTTCCACCGCCAGGACCATGTGGGCCTGATAATTGTAATGATTGTTGCAGCCTTTTACCAGGTTTGAATTTTACAATATTTGCCGCTTTTATTTTAATTGGTGCGCCTGTTTGTGGATTTCGACCCTTCCTGGCTTTACGCCTCATTTTTGAAAAAGTTCCAAAACCAACAAGAGTTACTTTTTCTTCCTTTTTCTTTAAAGCTTTTGTAACTCCATCCATAAATGAATCTAATGCTTTTGCCGCTGCGATTTTTGATATTCCGGCATCTTCAGCCATCTTTTCAATTAATTCTGCTTTTGTCATGATAAACTCCAAGATTCTGTTTGTTTATATTAGCAACTAACGGCCGGCATAAGGCGCGGCGGCTTTTT
>JAGLGH010000395.1 GCA_023144115.1 Nanobdellota archaeon
TCACCTCACTCATTGTAAAAACCACCTTTCTTGAAAGCTTGGTACCATCAACTATTTTTTAAGTTTATATTTTCCTTCTTTTTATTGATGATACTTTAACTATTTTGAATTAATGAGCTCAGATTTTATATTTATAAATCATCACAACTGCTAAGTCGACGGGCCTTTAATTTTGGTGTACGGTTCTTCATCGCATTGTTATAGGCGTCTAAATATCTCGGATATTCCCTTCTTTTTAATAGAATTTAAAAGTCAGTGTCTGTTGAGGCTGCCTGGCTACCAGCTTCTTCGATGCGTTCTTCAGGTGTAGATGGTTTTTCGGAACCCGCCGGCAATACACTGATGCAATTTCCCTGTAGATCAATCAGCATTGGCAGTACGAAACGAATTTCAAAATCCAGTTTGAATGCCACCTGGTCTCTGTGAGTAACAATATCACCATCTTTAAGATCAATGTTTTCCACCGTTTCGATGCCGTGTTGCTCTTTGCACAATGCCCGGACTTGTTCCAAATCGATGTTGGATTTTATTTTTTCAATTAGTTCACGTATACTATCGCCGATCACATGTTCTCCAACGGTAATTGTACCCATAATAAGGCCCTCCTTTCTTGTAGGGGTATTTTCCACTTGGATTTAATTTATTCTTTGCATTCGAACCATTACCTCATCCGCCAGTTTCAGATAGTTTTTTGCACCGACTGAGTTAACATCAGTAACAACCAGTGGCTTCTCAAGTGCTGGGGACTCAGCGATTTTAACGTCTCGGGAGATAATTGTGTCAAAAAGATGACTGCCTAAATGTTTACGGATGCTTTGAAAAATTCGGCGCGATATGTCGCCGTCTTCGTCGTACATAGTCAAGAGAATGCCAACAAGCTTGAGGTCGGGATTGTGAGCTTTTTTAATAGGCTGGAGAATTTCCAAATTTTTTTTAAGATTTCGATATGCTAGATATTCGCTCTGTAGCGGGATTAGTACAGCGTCGGCTGCCGTGGGTGCATTCACGGTAAAAATTTCGTGGGATGAGGGCGTGTCAATAACAATGAAATCAAAATCGGATCTCAGGCCGTCTAGCATGCGTTTTAATAGCTTTTCGTTTCCGGTAGCTAAGGGTGGATGTAAAATGGAAAAAGACATAGCTGTGGGGGCAGGAAATACCTTCAGGTGGTAAAGGCAACTCTGAACAATAATATCTTTGACTTGCACCTGACCCATAATGGCGTCTTCTAGAGTGAAAGAGAAGTGCTTTTGAGAGGCACCTGAGATTGCTGTCGCACTGCCTTGCGGGTCACAGTCTACCAGCAAAGCCCGTTTGCCAGCTAGCGCGAGTGCGGCTGATAGGTTCACAGCGGTAAGGGTTTTGCCCACACCGCCTTTTTGATTGAAGACGCAAATAACTTTTGCCATTTGTTGATCAAATCTGAGGGTTATTTTTTGTTTGTGATCCTTTAATTAGATAAATACATAAGGTCAACAAATTAGTTGAATTGATTATTACATTCACTATTAGGATTTCAAGTTTGCATATACCTTGATAATCAACCTGACGTCAACTTGTGATTGAGAATATTTTCAAAAAACCACGCTTATAAAAAACTTTTGATATCTTAAAATATCACAAATTTCCCCAAAT
>JAGLGH010000396.1 GCA_023144115.1 Nanobdellota archaeon
GATTTTTTTACTCATTTTTCCCCCTTTGTTTATTTCTTAACGATAAATTTTCCCCTCGCAATGAGGATGGATTTCAGTCTTTCAAAAATTTCTTCCGGGCGGACGGGTTTTTTGAAGTAATCAACAACGCCCAATTTCCTTGCCTTTTGAATCAATTCCTGGCTCCCGTATCCGGTAACCGTTATAAACGCAGTATGCTTATTCTTTTGTTTAACTTCTTCAATAACAGCTAAACCGTCTTTACCCGGCAAATTAATATCCATAAAAACAATGTCAAACTTAGTTTTATTAATAAGGTCGAGTGCTTGTTCGCCATCGAACGTAAGAACCATATCCGCTTCAATCCTGCGGCTAAAGTATTTATTTAAGGCATAGCAGATTTCTTCTTCATCGTCTACTATTAAGATTTTAGGTTTACCGCCATCTTGAGCCGTTATACGATAGAGATTATTTGAAAGAGCCGAACGGATACTCTCACGGAAGAAGGGCTTGGTATTATATTCAATGCCTCCTAAATCTTTTGCTTTCTTAATAATCTTATCTTCAGTTTTTGATGAGACAACGATAACGATATTATTAGGGTCTTTTGTTTTTATTTCTTTCAGAACTTCCAGCCCGTCTTTATCAGGAAGCATTAAATCAAGGAAGATCGCCTGGGGATGTTGAGCCTCAAATATCTCTAAAGCTTCTTTGCCTGTTGAGGCAGCAAGAGTGATATAGCCTATCATATCAAAGGTTTTGACGAGAAATTCCCTAACCGCTTGTTCGTCTTCTACAATAAGTATTTTGAGCATAGAGCAATCCTGTTAAAAGTGTTTGGGTGACAGCGTTATTAAAGCAATACATTTTTGATTAAAAGCGTTCTCAAAGAAATGCGGCTGTGAACTGGAAAAAGTTATGCTATCACGTTGTGTTAAATTATATTCTTGGGCATCAATAGTTACCCGCAGGCGTCCGTTGATGATATAAACGCATTTTTCATACTTTATTTTATTGTCCTTAGGGCTGCGTTCAGTTCGGGTTTTACCTCCAGGCTGGATACGTAACTCCATAGACATGAACGAGCAATTCGGACTTGTTACAATATCCGCATATGCCTTATCATTATACATAAAAGAGTCAAACCGCTTGTTCCTACGTAAAAAGAAAATATCCTGGAATTCAGTATCTTCAATGAGTTCAAGAATTGGCATTTCAAGAAGCTGACTAATTTTCAGTAATGTGCTGAAACGAGGCCGATTATCGCCATAGAAAATGCGTGTCATGGCATTATAAGATAATCGTTCTTTTTGGGGGAAGAGGTCTTTTTGTTTTGCATGTAAATTGCGAACGGATATACCCGTAATATCCAAAATATGGCGTAATTTCTCATTGGTTTTCATATAACAAGAATATAATAAATTTGACCATATGTCAATGATTTTGTCGATAAAATAGTGTTGAATAAGCCTATGGCATGACAACAGTGTAAGAAAACATGTCTGACAGACTTGACAAATGTGTAATCATGTGGCATGCTTTCATTAAAGTTGGAAATCATGGCTCTTTGAAGCTTTCCTAAAATAATGTAAGTGCTTG
>JAGLGH010000397.1 GCA_023144115.1 Nanobdellota archaeon
ATTAAACAGATAAAAGAATTTTGGAAAAAGGTCCCTGCTAATTGTAGGCAAGGATTAGGACAATATGCCCAGTTAGAGAAAAATCCTCTTTTTTATGATTCGGTAGAGTTTTGTCTGGGAAGTGTTTACAATTCTTCATCAATTATTAAGAATCATAAAGATATTAATTATATTGTATGCAGAAATGCATTGCACAGATTCCAGGATACAAAAAAGGCAATTGAAGAGATGTATTCTGTACTTGCTCCTGGCGGTAAAATATACATCAGGGACTTAAAGAGAGATGCAGACTGGAAAACAATTGTTGAAAGAATCGGGGAGCGAAGATGGGAAGTGCCTGAATTAGTTGAAGATTATATCGGAGCAATGGCTGCAATGCTGACAAAAGAGGAGCTTCAGCATGTTCTGGAACTTTCAGGTATTAAGAATTATGAAATTACAGATGGATATTATAGTCTTAATGAAGAAAAATCAGAATTAGGCAGTCAGATGCGAGAATATGCTTCAGAAGTTGAATATGTCTGTGTGATAGAGAAGCCGCATGTTGATGCTGATGATTTCTAGCTTGTTGGAATCCTGAATTATGACTATACTTATAAAAAATCCAGTTTTAAAACGATAGATTTAAAAAGCCTTACACACCTCTAGATAGCAATAAAATGGGAAATAAAAGTAAAGGTATGAATTCGGCGAAAAAGCTAATGAAGAGACGAACTCAAGGGAAATGGGCTAACGGGCAGTATAAAAAGAGAGTTCTTGGTCTGCGAGAGAAAGCAGATCCTTTGGGCGGTTCATCTCAGGCAAAGGCAATTGTTTTGGAAAAAGTGCAGATTGAGGCAAAACAGCCAAATTCCGCTATGAGGAAGTGTGCCAGAGTTCAGCTTACAAAAAATGGAAAGCAAGTCACAGCATTTTGCCCTGGTGACGGCGCTACTAAACTTGTTGACGAGCACGATGAGGTAATCATCGAAAGAATCGGAGGCAAGATGGGCAGGGCTAAAGGAGATATACCAGGAGTTAGGTGGCAGGTTATTAAAGTTAATGCTCAATCATTAAAGGCTTTGCTTAAAGGCAAGGTTGAAAAGGCAAGGAAGTAAAAATGGATCTCAAAGTATTTAACAGGTGGAGTGTAGAAGGAATTAAGATTGAAGACCCAGGATTGGTCAAATATATCTGTCTTGAACCAAGGATTGTTCCAAAGACCGGCGGCAAGAATGTCGGAGTAAGGTTTCATAAGTCAAAAACTTTTATTGTCGAGAGGCTTATTAATAAGATAATGCAGCCAGGACATAAGGGTAAGAAGCATTATATTTCATCTGGCAGTAAGACTGGAAAGGGAATAGTTGCATATGGTATTGTTGAGAAAGCACTGGAAATTGTTGAAAAAAGGACAAATGAAAATCCAATAAAGGTGTTGGTCAAAGCAATTGAAAATGCTGCGCCAAGAGAAGAGATTCTTACAATTGAATACGGCGGTGCAAGATATCCCAGAGCAGTTGAATGCGCGCCTCAGAGAAGAGTTGACGTTGTCTTGAAGCTTATGACACAGGGATCTTCTCATAAGTCTTTTAATAAGAAAAAACCTATTGAAAATGCACTTGCTGATGAGATTCTCGCAGCATACCAGCTTAGCAATAATTC
>JAGLGH010000398.1 GCA_023144115.1 Nanobdellota archaeon
TTAACGATAGCTTTGCAGATAGCTGAGGCAATGGCGGCGGCACACGAGCATGACGTGATTCACCGCGACCTGAAGCCCGCCAACATCATGATCACTCCGCAGGGGCATGTCAAGATCATGGATTTCGGGCTGGCAAAGATCGCAGCAGGTTCAATGCTCACAAAAGCAGGCACAACACCACTGGGAACTGCTGCATATATGTCCCCTGAGCAGACAAATGGAGAGGATGTAGATCATAGAACTGACATCTGGTCATTTGGTGTAGTTCTATATGAGATGCTCACTGGTGAGATACCTTTTAAGGGCGATTATGAACAAGCAGTTATTTATTCTATCTTAAATGAAGAGCCAAAGTCTATTATAGAGCTTAGGGAGGATTCTCCATTACAATTAATACACATCATTGAAAAAACCTTACAGAAAGATCCTGCAGCCCGTTATCAGAAAGCAAATGAATTAATCGAAGTATTAGGAACTATTGATTATACGGGACACACTCTCGAACAAAAATCTATAACTCCTACAATTGCAGTTTTACCCTTTGTCAACATGAGCACTGATAAAGAACAGGACTACTTCTGTGATGGTATCGCAGAGGATATCCTAAATGAACTGGCTGGCATTGAAAGCTTACACGTGGTTGCCCGAACATCAAGTTTTACCTTTAAAGGTAAGAGCCAGGACATTCGTGAGATCGGTATGAAATTAGGAGCAAATACTATTGTTGAAGGTAGTGTCAGGAAAGCAGGAAATCGATTGCGTATTACTGCCCAGCTTATAAATGTAGCTGATAGCTTTCATCTCTGGTCAGAACGATATGACAGGGAATTGGAGGATGTATTTGCTATCCAGGATGAGATCTCAAGGAACATAGTTCAAGCACTTAAGATAAAATTAAGTATAAGGGAAAAGCAGGTTATAGAAAAAGTGAAAACCCAAGTTGTGCAAGCGTATGATTTTTATCTTAAAGGCCGTGCATATGATTATCAAGGCCATAGTGATTCTCAAAAGTATGCAATAGAAATGTATTCAAAGGCAATAGAAAAAGATGAAAACTATGCTCTTGCCTATGCCGGACTTGCTGATAGTTACTCACAACTTTATATGTACTATGACAATAACAAAGAAAACCTGGATAAGGCACTTGATGCCAGTCAAAAAGCCCTTGAATTAGACCCGGAACTGGCTGATGCATATTCTTCAAGGGCCCTTGCACTATCCCAGAATGGCCAATACGAGGAAGCCTTCAAAGAGTTTGAAAGAGCAATTCAATTAAATCCAAAATTTTTTGAAGCATACTATGAATATGCCAGGATTTGTAGATCACAAGGAAAGCATGAGCAATCTGTAAAATTATTCGAAAAAGCGTCTCGGGTAAGACCGGAGGACTACGAAGCCGCGCTCTTTCTCGTAAGTGCTTATAAAAATGCAAATCAGAAAACTAAATTAGAGAAAGCGAACCAACGATCAATTGATGTTGTCAGAAAACATCTTGATTTGAA
>JAGLGH010000399.1 GCA_023144115.1 Nanobdellota archaeon
AGATAAAGATTCCTATTTAATTATGTTACAAGAACAACTATTAGATGACTTATTAAATCTAAGAAAAATAAAGGATACACTTGGCAATAGTACTCCTCCTATTGAGACTATTAGAGATTCTGAAGATTTTTTCCTTAATGAGTTAGAAGCTGATGAATCTATATTTTTAAAGTATCCAATCTTACTCTCATTTAAAGTAGAAGGAAATCTAAAACCAAAGTCTGATTTTTATATAGATTATATTGGTATGAAAAAGAAAAAAATCGCAAAAAATCCTGGATTATTCACTAATTCATTAGACTTAGTGAAAGATCGTTTTCAGCATTATCTTATGAAGTTTGGAGGGAATGAAGAACAGGTAAAATCCTTATTCAGGAAGGCTGATTCTATTCCAGGTTATGATACAACAACTATTGATAATAAAATAGATATATATGATAAATCAAATATTAATTTTCATCAAAATTATTCTCTATTAGAAAAAAACCCTCATGTAGTAGTTGATACTAAAGAATATCTAAAAGATGAATTATATATTTTACCTCCTGCGAATAAAAATGCATGGTATTATATGCTTTTGGCTGTATCAAAAGAGACAATAAGGCCAAAAGTTAAATATTGTGATTATGAATTTATTCCCTGGGAAAAAGAGCCAAGAATCCTTGTATTGGGTTTGGGGACTGAGGAAAAATTAGGGGCATTACCTAGGAGAGTTGGTTTAATTAAAAGAGCATTTGAAGATGGAGACTTACCTCCTAGATTGAATTATAAGGAAAATCCTTCTATTTTAAATTATTCTGATAATATGTTAAAAAATAAAATTAAAAGATATAGGTAAAAACCGGAAATTATTCGATTTCGGAAATCTTGCAGAATTTTATGATATAGATTTATAAAACACTTCTTTTCTTACTTCTTAAATTGCATAAAATATAAATGGGGGGAAATAAATGAGAAAAACAAATAATCTAAAAAGCAAAACATCAATCATAACCAAGTGCATACTCAAGAAGAGCATGCTATTTGTGCTTATTTTAAGCATATCCTTGACAGTATTTGCATCAGATAATATAGTGATAAACCAGGTCTTGTATGACCCTATGGACACTGAATCAGGTGGAGAAGCAGTAGAATTATACAATCCAACAAATTCTTCAATAGACATAAGCGGATATATATTGAGAACAGAGACTTCTGAAGCAGATGCAACAATATCTGGTGGAACAATTATTCAGGCTTATTCATATTATCTTATTGCAGATTCTGGATGGTCTGGCAGCAGAGACAATCTTTCCTGGCCAGAAGCAGACCATGAAGAAGCAATAACAATGACAAATACAGATTCAGGAATTGCTATTGTTGATTTGACTGATTCAATAATTGATGCTGTAGGATGGGGTGATAGCGCAGGAATTGAATCTGGCTTATATGAGGGAACACCTGCAGAATCTATCTCTCCTGGGTACAGCTTAAAACGTGTTTTAGAAGACACTGATAACAACAGTCTTGATTTTGCGGCATCTTTACCTGAATTTCATAATTCACAATATCAGGCAGATGAGAATGAATCAGAACAGGAAGAGAATGCAACCATGCTGACGCTTCAATTAAACATAACTAGTTCAGCGCCTGTTATTAATGAAATCAGCATAAGTCCTGATGACAATCCTGATCAGGAATACACTCAAATCCTGCCTTTGCCAGGGCAGGTAAGAGAGCTAACTCTCAGCATCGAGATAACTGATGATGACGGAATTGAAACTCTGCAGAACATCAATGCAATTGTCAGGCATCCTGATGGCTTTTCTCAGGATGTCAGCCTGATAAATACACAAAACATATCCAGTGTTACAGGGATTTATGAGGGCATATTTGAGCAGTGGTTCTATTTTGAAAATGGAGATTATTCTGTTGAAATAACTGCCTCAGATTATACTGCAAGCACTATTGCAAATCAGGTATTTGAAGTGCTTGAGTTGACAGCAGTATCATTGGATACAGCTTATATCAGTTTTTCTGATTCAAAGCTTGGAGATTTCAGCACAGTTGAAGGAGATGAATTGTTTGGAACAGATAAGCTCACTTTAATGAATACCGGAAATACTGTGATAGATCTTGGGATTTATGGCAGTGATTTGCAAGATGGGGATAAACATATAGCTGTCAACAATATAATGTTTAGTTTTGATAATGATTTCAGCAGCTCTCAATCTGGTATATTAAGCAATGAACTTCAGATAAGAGAAACAGCATTGCAACCAGAGGAGTATTCTTATGTCCCTATCTCTTTTAGGCTTTATGTTCCAACAACCACTTTGCCTGGATCATATGCATCAGCTATAAATCTTATAGGCATGTGCAACTAAAATGAACAAAATTTTTATTTTATTTATTATATTAATTGCTTTTGGAAGCATAGAATCAGAAGCATTAGGGGTTGGTGTTTCTCCAGGCAAGCTAAGCCTGGGGAATATACGCCTTAATATTGATTATGAAAAAGAACTGATAATAATTAATCCTAATGATTTTGATATTGAATTTTTTATAGAATCACCTGAAAATGTTCAAACAAGTCCTGAAAAAGGATATATTGCTAAAGGAAAAACAAAGAAGATAGATTTAACAATAAGTTTTACAGAAATCAGAAATCAAGGCGAAATTCTTCTGCTTAATATCATCAGAAAGGATGCTCCTAATCAGGCATTAGCCATGCTGCCAGGAATTGCAGTAGCTCTTGAATATGATTATTCTGCTGCAAACCCAAAAGTCCAAAAAGTCCAAGATGAACAAATCATAGACCATAAGGAATATGCTTTTGAATCTCCTAAAATAGAGACTCAAGAGACTCTGCAAAAAGATGAGATCATTCAAATTCAAAAACAGGCAGACCCACAAAAGTTAAATCTACCTCATAAACAAAA
>JAGLGH010000004.1 GCA_023144115.1 Nanobdellota archaeon
ATATCATCGATCTCTTGTGGAGACCTCATCACTCAATAACTTGAGTTTGGATTTTCTAGCACGCTAACGCCGGAAATCTATCCCGTTTGGCCACTCCGGCATCCCCGCATGAGAAGATAGAGAGATCTACTTCTTTATAAAATTAATGGAAAAAATCTATTCAAGAATTTTCAACCTTGATTCAATGTCATTAAGCTCTTCTTCAAGCAAGTCAATCTTTGATTTATGCTCAGCTATTTCCTTTACAGGTTTTGAGGCAGCTGCAGCCTTCACTTTTTTTGGAACAGTCACAGCTGCGGCCTTAGCATGGCCAGCCCTCAATCCAGTGTTAGGCATCTCTCGACTGAAACGGTTGACAAGCAGATTAATCTCGCCCATCACATGCTTCAGTTGCATAAGGTACTCAAGTTTATATGTCCTTACTTTCTTGAAAGACTCATATCTTTTCAGATTACCTAGGATTTGCTTAGTGCTTTCAAGAACAGCCCTATGCACTTCCACAGGCTCATTAAGATTGACATAAAATACATTTTGATTGTCTTTTGCCATTTTTCTTATTAGAGTGATTCTGGTTCAAACAGAGATTTATCAATAAACATAACTCTCTTTTCTACCTCATCAAGAGAATTCTGCCATGTTTTTATTTCAGTATCCTCTGCATTTTTCAGTTCATTTATCTTTTCGATGAGAACTCTCGCATCCCTTATCTTGGATTTAGCAAGATGAAGAATATCAAGAACATCTTTATACTGATCTATTTTAATAAAAATTGGAGCTTCTTTCATAATTTACACCTCATACAAAGCCTTTTCAATATAAAGGAGTTTTCTTTGCACATCCTCTTGGCTTTCTTTCCACTGTCCAAATATCTTATCTTTTTCATTCTTTATGTCATTCAGCTTATTGAAAATATCCTCTGTCTGATGGATATTTTGCTTAATCTGACTAATTTTAGCAAGAACATCCTGAAAATCATTTGATTTGATAAATACCGGACCTTGAGGCATGACTGGCTTGATTAATTCCGGCTCTTCCCTTTCAAATGCAGGTATCTCTGGGAGATCAGGCATTTCAGGAATCTCTGGCTTTGCCACTTCAGAGACTGGCTTAAACACATCTTCCAATTCTTTAGCGACCTCTGGCTTTTTCTCTGCTTCTGGCTCAAGCTTAATCCCTTCAGGTTTGCCAGGCTCTTCTTTTATATCTTCTACTCCAAACTTAATCTCATGGAACTTATCAGGAATCTCAATCTTTCCAGAACCTGCCCCTGATAATCCAACTTCTGCTGGCTCATAAATCCCACCAACACCTCCTCTATCAGGTGGTGGAGGCATCTCCAACTTAGCTTTTGGTTTTTTCTTCTTTAATAACCAGACCATGTTAATCCCCCTTATAATTATATATTATGATTAAAAATAATATCTCTTATTTAAAGTTTTATAATATCATTTATTTAAAGTTTTTGATAGTATTCAATAATAGTAAAAATTCCAAAAGACACTTTTTAAACGAAACATTTTAATATCTCAATTTCATAAGCCCAATCATGAAAGATCTTAAGGAATGTCTGTTTTATGAAAAACTTGAAGAAAATAATGTCAAATGCAACCTTTGCCCAAGGCATTGCATAATTGCAGAAGGAAAACGCGGCAACTGCAAGGCACGCGAGAACCAGAAAGGCAAACTATACAGCCTTGTCTATGCAAAACCATGCGCAATAGCAATTGACCCTATTGAAAAAAAGCCGTTTTATCAGTTCATGCCTGGCAACTCAGCATATTCCATAGGAACTGCTGGATGTAACCTGCATTGCCAATTCTGCCAGAACTGGACAACATCCCAGGCAAGGCCTGAAGATATAACATCAATGACCCTGACTCCCAAACAGCTTGTTGAAGAAGCAGAATTTCATGGATGCCGCGCAATCGCATACACATACAATGAACCCATTATATTCTATGAGTATGTGCTGGATTGCGCAAAGCTTGCGAAAAAGAAGGGCATCAAGAACATAATAGTATGCAATGGATTCATAAACCAGGAACCATTAAAAGAATGGTGCAAATATATTGATGCTGCAAACATTGACCTCAAGGCATTCACTGACAAATTTTATAAGCAAATAACAGGAGCATGGATTAAACCTGTGCTTGAATCAATCAAGACTCTAAAAAAACAAGGCGTATGGCTTGAAATAACAAACCTCATAATCCCCACCCTGAATGACAAACCAGCAGAAATAAAAAAGATGTGCAAATGGATAAAAGAAAATATAGGCACAACAACCCCTCTGCATTTCACAGCATTCTACCCATGCTACAAGATTCTTGATATCCCTCCTACACCAAAAGATACCCTCCTTAAAGCAAAATCAATTGCAGACAAAGAAGGATTGAAATATGTATATGTAGGCAATGTCCCTGCAGAAAAAGAGAGCAACACCTATTGCCCAAAATGTGGAAAGCTCCTTATAAGAAGAGGATGGTTCAATATAACTCAAAATAACCTCAGAAAAGGGAAATGCAACTGCGGTTATAAGGCAGATGGAATCTGGGAATAAGCAAGGAAGTATTAAATATGATCACAACATTCCAAATCAATCAACAAAGAAACAATACAAAATGATGGGCCTGATATGCAATTTGCTGCTTAAATTTGCTGAGGAAAAAACCGACAAGAGTACTTTAGAAGAAATAAAAAATAGATTAGGGATTCCTGAAAAGGGATTCAAAACAGAGAAAATTTACCCAGAGGACGAATGGCAGAGATTTCTTAATGCTATCGCTAAAACATTAGACGTCGATAATGACACTGCAGAACAAATGTTTGCAGAATATGCTATGAGTTTGCTGCCAGTTCAATTTGAAAGCGTCTTTAGAAATTCTGCTAATGCTCTTGATTTTCTAAGAAAAGTTCCAGGGATGCTCTTAAATCTTCCAGCTTTGACTGGTTTGGCAACTAAAGAAAAAATCAAGATGGTAATTGATGAAAAAAATAAGATAGTCTATCACTATAATTCACCTAACCACTTATGCACGTTTCTAAAGTCAATGATAAAATTAGTTTTTCAGTACTATAAAGAATATGATTACTGCATCAAAGGGACTCAATGCATGAAAGACGGTAAAAATTATTGTGAGATTATAATAACTTGTAAATAATCCTCAGTAGCTATAAAAATTTTTCAAAAGAGAATCAATTACACATCACACATTCGGAATTCTTCCGGATTTTTATGCTAAACCCTTATAAGATAGCCTTTGACTGCATAATCTATGCATGCATCAACAGAAAATCACAGATATAATAAAATATATCTTCTTGCAGCAGCATCCATATTTTTGCTCATCTTCATGGCAACTGATTCTTCAGCCTTCCAGATAACAGAAATCATGTTTAACCCTGATGGCAGCGATTCTGGCAGGGAATGGATTGAAATTTACAACAACAATTCCCAAGAGATAAACCTGTCCGGCATGGTATTTTATGAATCAGAAACAAACCACAAGATAGAATCAATCAATGCCAAATATATCCTATACCCAAAACAATACGCAATAATAGTTGACAAACTCCAGCTCTTCCTTGAAGATTACCCATGGCTTGAACAATCCAATACAACTGAATTTAACACAACAATATTCGACAGCTCTTTTTCATTGCTGAATACAGGAGAATATATTGCGCTAAAAATAAATAACACTGAAATTACTGGAATCAATTATAGTCTACTCCTTCAAAATACATCAATCAATGAAGGATTCTCATTATGCTTTAAGAATCTAACATGGGAAAAAAGCAATTGCTCTGGCGGAAGCCCAGGCCTGGCAGATTGCCTGAACCTAAGCACAAACCTGAGCAACAGCACAACCAATAACCAAACTGATGAGAACATAACAGAAGAAAATTCTAGTCCAGACAATACAACTAATTTTGATAATGTAACTAATAATAATCTCTGCGACATCGCCCTTAATATAGAGACAGAAAAAGCAATACTTGAAAACAAAGAGAAAATCAAGTATAAGCACAGGTTAAGCAATCTTGCAGACACAAAGAAATACAATTACACAATTGAATACTGGATAGAAGATATATTCAATGCATCTATAAAAGAAAAAAGAAACACAACAAATGTCAACAAAAAACAATGGACCCCATCTATCAAAGCAAAGCTGTCTGTCGTTTTCCTAAAGGCAGTTGTTCATCCAGAATGCAATGATACAAACCTCTCAAACAACTATGCTGAAATAATGCTGATTATCAAACATCCTGAATATGAAGAAGAAGTTGAAGAATGTGATTGCAAAGAAGAAAGCAGCTCAACTGAAAAAAGTTCAACACCTGCTAAGCAAAGCAAGCCAGATATTGAATATTCTCTCCATGCACTTCCAAAAAGCGTAACGCAGAACAGCACATTAAGTTTTAATGCAACTATTATAAACAATGATGACAAGGAACATGAAATTATGCTATACAGCTATGCATACAGAGGCAACAAGTGCATAAGCGGAGATGGAAACAGGACATTGAACACCATCAGGTTTATGATTAAACCAGAAAACAGCAGGACAATTGAGCTTAACAACACAATCAATGACCCAAAGCCAGGAGAATATAAAATCAAGCTTGTAGTGAACAAAGATAGACAGAAGACAAGCAAACAACTAGTCAGGCAAATAAATGTGACTGAAGCAATTCAACAAGAAAATAATACATTAAATAAATTTGATGAATCATCTGTCTGCAACTGTTCAGTTCAACAGATCCAATTAAACAATGCCCCAATCGCTTATGATAACCAAAACATATCATCAATAATCATCAAACAAGAAAACCAGCCTAACCTCATATACAAATCAAAAGACCTCATAATCAAAGATAATATAATCTACTTTATTTTGGCATTCATGGCAACATGCATCATTATCATGGCTCTTACTAAAAAGCATACTGGATTTTAATCATAAGTAAAAAACTTTTTCACCAGTTGAAAATTCGCTAAAATTGTTTATTAGAGATTTCTCACAGCTTTTTCAATTATTTCTGCTGCTTTAATATAAGAATCTTCTTTTATCATAAAAGGTTTTCCAATCTTTATCCTTGATCTTCCAAACCTTGGCCCTATTTTCCCCTTCGCCAATATCTTTATCATGCCCTCAATTTTCACAGGCACAACTGGCACTTTCATTTCAACAGCTAACACACCTATGCCCTGCTTGAATTTAAGAATTTTTTCTGCTCTCTCTCCTGCAGGGTAGATTATAATATTCCACCCATTGCCTATTAAATCACCAGTATACTTCAGGCTTCGCCTAAAACCCTTTTTTTGCGGAAATGGGTAAATATTAAAAAATACTGTAACTAAATAAAATAATGCCTTTTTTGTAAAACTCTTGAATTTTAAATCATCTCTTAAGAAATATTCCTGCAGCGCAGCAACAGCAGTCTTTTGAGAAAATCTTAACGGCAGCATCATTAAAGTCATTGGCGTATCAAAGTGACTTTGATGGTTTGACGCAAATATGACTGGACCCCTTACTCCATTTAGATTTTCCTTTCCCTCAATAGCAGGCCAACTAAACAGCCTGACAACAGGGAACAAAATCAATCTCTGGACTATAAATCTCAATGCTCCTATAAAGCCAGATAATGCCCATCTCTTGAAAATTGCTTTTTCGCAGATAAATTTCTGTGTTTTTACAAGATTTTCCAGACCCTTTACTGTTGTATTTGGAAGAATATCTTCTTCGTCAATCTCAATATTGAATTCCTGCTCTAAAAGGGAAACCAGTTCAACCCTATCGATTGAGGAAAGCCCTAGGTCCTGTAAACTTAACTTCTTGCTTATTTTTTTAGATGTTAACCTGGAAAGTATGGCATAAACTTTACTCTTTTTCTCAACAATTCCAGTAGGTTTTATTTTATCTTGCACAAATTCCTTCACAAGAAATTTTTTGATTTTTAGGGTTGTTGTTCTTGGAAAATCCTCATAAGGCCAAATAGTATAATTTTGAATTTTTTGGGAAGAATCAAGCATTTTATTGGCTTTAGAAATTATCTCTTTAGCGCCAGCTTTTTTTGTCATGAGCAAAACAGCATGAATCTCTTCTCCTTTCATTGTCTCAATTCCAATGACGCAGCTGTCCCTGACACCCTCTATCTTATTAATAACACTTTCCAGGTCTTCAGGATAGATATTCATGCCAGCAGATGTCAATATAATATCCTTTTGCCTGCCTTTCAGATGTAGGAAACCATCTTTGTCCTGATATCCTATATCCCCTGTTCTTAACCAGCTCTTCTTAAAAAGCTCTTTAGTCTTTTCTGGATTATTAAAATATCCCTGTGTTATGGAATCACCCTTTGCAAGAATTTCTCTATTTTTATCTACCTTTATCTCAACAAAGGGAACTGGCTTTCCAACAGAGTCCAGTCTTTTGTCTTTTGATGTGTTCGCAGTTAAAACAGGAGATGTTTCTGTAAGCCCATAGCCCTGCAGGATTAGGAAACCTGCTGCATTATAAAACCGTTCCAGTTCTTTATCCAGCGGCGCGCCTCCGCACATAAAATAATTTATCCTGTTTCCAAATTTTTTATGTATTTTCCTAAATAAAATTTTTCTTAATCCAAATGGAAGTTTTTCTGAAAACCCAAGCATAAAATTAAACCTCTCTTGCTTATTTTCATCTTTTACTTTTTTCAAGATTCCAGAATAGAATAGCTGCAAGATTCTTGGGACCATAACTGAATTTGTTATTTTTTCCTTGTTGAAAGCCTCAAACAGGACGCTGGATTTTAAATATTTTATATAAACAATAGCAGATTTGTTGGAGAGTGGTATAAAGAATCCAATCATCTGCTCAAATACATGGCTTAACGGAAGAATAGACAAAAATCTGAATCCTGAATCCACTTTTTCTATGCTGTTTAATGCATTAATATTAGAAACAAGATTTTTGTGCGTTAAAATTACTCCTTTTGGCTTGCCTGTTGTTCCTGATGTATAGATTATTTCAGCAATATCATTTCCCTCTATCACTGCAGAATCCTTTTCTTTTTTTATTTGGCTTAAAATATCCATGACCTGCTCAATTAAAATTGTTTTACCCCTTTTTAGCTTCTGCTTATACCTTGTCTGGAAAATTATTTTTGCATTGACCTGCTGCTGGATTTTATGAACAAAATCTATATTTGACCTTAAGTCAGCAGGAACAACAATGACTCCTTCTAAAAATGCGCCAAGCAGGATTACAGCATATTCAATCCCATTATAGCTCCAGACAATAATCCTATCTCCTTTTTTTACATTATTTTTCTTAAGAAAGCATGCAAATTTCTGGGACAGATCATAAACCTCCTGATAAGTATAACAAAA
>JAGLGH010000040.1 GCA_023144115.1 Nanobdellota archaeon
ACACAGGAAATAACCCAGCAGGGTTTTCAGCATTTTAGTTCAAATACAAATTCAAACCTATTCTCAGTTTATAAAGGGACTAGTGTTGTTAATATTGGATTTGGCACATCTGAGGATCCTGCAGTGCTTAAAGTAATCATGAGCTTTAATTATGAAGAGAAGGAAGAGATGGTTGTGGATCTTGATGAGATTATAATATATTTTGTTCAGGATGAGTCTCAGAAACAGAATAAAGAAAATAAGATGCAAAGCTCTTCAGAAGAAGCGCAACAGCAGCAAAACCAACAAGAAAATCAACAGCAGGAACCACAGGCTCAAGAGCAAACACAGCAAAGCATGACACAGCAGAAAGCAAACTCAATGCAGCAAAATATGCAGCAGGATATGAATTCACTGAAAAATCAGATGGAGCAGGAGATGCAGGAAAAAGAGCAGATGAAGCAGGAGTTTGGAAAGAATGTTGAAAACCAGGACCAGTTTAGGGAAGCAAAGGAACAGCTTGAGAAGGAGGGATATAAACCTGAAAGCAAGGAGCTGAATCCTACTGGCAATGAGTCTGGAGATTTTAAGTATAATTATAATAAAGAAAATGGAGAAACTGCATTAATATCAGGCTCAATGGATGAAGGAGAAATAAATGAAATGATAAAAGAGACAAGTGAAGAGATTAAGGAGATGAAGCAGGCACTTGAAAATGATACTAAGTTTAAGGAGATGAAAGAAGAACTTGAGAAAAATGGATTTAATATGGATGAGCCTGAAATAAGTAAAATGACTACAAATGAAGCGCAGGCAAATGTTCCTTTCATGAATCCCGCCACTAACCAGACTGCGAATATCACTGCTGATTTCGTGAATACAACAAAGGAGCCTACAAATATACAGCTGCATGAAGATAATGGCAACAGAATATGGGGATTGTTAGGGTTTTTTATTTTGGTGTTGATTGCGATTCTTGGCATTTTGGCATATAATAAGTTTTTAAAGAAGGATAAAAAGATTGTCCAGTTAAATGAAAAAGCGCAAAAAAAAGAGATGATAGATTTTTGTAAAAATGCAAAAAGTATTCTTGAGCAGGCAAAAGAACTTTTTGAAAAAGGAAGAAGAAAAGAAGCATACACAAGAGTATCCAAAGCATTAAGATATTTCTATAAGCATAAGTTGAACGCAGGAAAAGAGATGACAAGAGATATGGTCATAAGAGAACTGAAAGTACAGAAAAAAGGATATAAAAACGCAGCAGAATGCCTGGATTTGTGCGATCTTGTGAAATTTGCAAAGTATGAGGCAAATGAGAAAGATTTTAGAAAGATAGTGAAGCTTGCTGAAGGGATGATAAAGTAAAAGGAAATCTTTATATAGACGCCAATTGGTGATGGTTTAATGTGAAAAAATCAATTGATGATTTAATGATAGGATTATGCGAGGATCTTCCATTTGATTTTACCCTGTTTGAGAAAGATGGTTTTTGCCAAAAACCTAATGAAAGTTGTGAATATTGCAGAAAAAATGCAGATGAGACTTATTTTTGTTATAAAAAGACTTATACTCCGGGCAGGGAATTAAAGAGGGCTTAAATATAGCGATTTTTATAGAAAAAATTATAAACTTCAAGTCTATAACCATGGGTATGGGAAGAATAATGAGTTATTTGAGAGATCTTGTGCAGATTAGGCTTCTGGTGAAATCATTGCTAGACAGATATGCAAGAATCATAAAAAATAGTGTTAAACTTATGGGATATGTCTTCAGACTTATTCTCTTGTCTGTCAATTACCTGGCAGCATTGATATTGTTGCCTATTGTTGTGTTTTTCATGACTCGCCTCATCACAAAGGATTACCTTATTCCGAGTATAGCATCTATTGCAGCAGTGGGAATCTATTTTATCTTCATGTCAAATTATTTTAGCAAAGGGATGCATCAGTTTGGATCAAATGCAAAAGAGATAAAACAACTCTCGTACAGCATAGGTGTAGAACATAAGCTTGCATTGAGATCATTAAAGGAGGATAATATGAGCGGAAGCCTGTTTGTCCTTACCACAATCCTTATCCTTGCAGAATTCATTATTTTCCATCAGCTCCTGATAAAATTCGGGGTAGGCACCAAGATTAGAAATATTATACTTGGATTCATATTGCTCCAGATTATAGTTATCCTTATTGAATACTCGCGCGCAGGACACAAACTATTTATGTTCAGGATGCCTAAAATAAAAATGGCTAAAAAAATTAAAGAAGGTCTGAAAAAAACCAAGCCTAAGAGCAACAGGGAAGACCAGAAAAAAGAACAACTTTTGCCATCAAATTACAAGAAAAGCGATAATTTTGATGATTTGATAATAGACGTAGAACCTGAGGATGGGCTTGAAGGTATAAATAAAAAGAGGCCTGAGGAAGAATAAAGCATAGCAAAATCAACATATTGGATGCGCAGAAAACCCAAAACATTTTAAACATAAAAGCATTTCTGACATATAAAATTGAGGTGATGAGTTATGGCTCTTGAAAAAAGGGATATTGATGCGTTAAAAGCGCTTGTCAAAAAAGAGATTGAGGTTATAGAAAAAGAGGGGTCGACAATACTCCATCCAGGAATCGCTTTCCTCAGCACAGAAGAAAGATATGAGGATTATCTGAAAGATCTCCTTAAAAAACTCAAAGGATGGAAATATTAAAGGAAACTAAAATGGATGATAAAGAAGAAAAACAGAAAGATACAGAGAAACAGAAAGATCTCCAGCAGAGATATATGGAAATGCAATACATGCAGCAGCATCTCACAGAATACCAGAAACAGCTTGAAATGCTGAATACGCAGATTGAAGATTGCAGCCTGATTCTTGAGGGACTTGATGATATAAGCAAAAAGAAGCCTGGAGAGGATATGCTTGTGCCAATAAGCAATGGTATTTTCGCCAAAGCAAAACTTGATGACAATAGTTCACTTGTGGTCAATGTGGGGAGCAATATTGCTGTTGAAAAAAATGTTGATGGCGCAAAAGAACTTATAAGGAAACAGCAGGCAGAGATGGTAAAGACAAGGATTCAAATGAAAGAGGTAATGAATTCTATCACAGAACAAATGCAAGCGGTTGAAAAAGAGCTTGCAGAAGTGATGCAGAGGACTTAAATATGTTTAAATTTCTTAAAGACAAACTTAAGAGCACAATCTCTAAGATATCTGGTGATATAGATAAAGAGGGTGAAGAAGAGGTTGTTGAAGAGACTG
>JAGLGH010000400.1 GCA_023144115.1 Nanobdellota archaeon
TCTGATATAGGATTGTTGTAATTTGCATCTAAAACAGGGCAATTTGATATCTCAATACCATCTGCACTCAAAACCTGTCCAATATCTTTCTTATCATAAAATGGATTACCTTCTCTTTCTTCTTCACTTCTTGGGCTTAATGTATATTCTAAACATATTTTTACCATTTTTTCCTCTTTCATACTTTACTACGAGAAGATAAATACTACCAGGTATAACTAATTTTACCCGATAATTATCGGCATTTTAAAAGATAGTCTAATAGTTTATTCTCTGCTTTGCGCAAATTCTCCTGGAATGTAGAATATGACCTATTAATGCTTTTAGCCAGTTTAGGAAGTGTTAATTTCCGAGGATAATTATAATAACCTCCTTTATAGGCAACCATTAAAGCTCCCAACTGTTTTTCAGATAAATGCGGAATCAATTCTAAACTTGTAACACTCCTTAGTTTTTCTTTATTTATAGAAAATAATTCTCCATGATAATGTTTAGTTGCAGCCTGAATAAGTTTGTTTAGTTCTATACGATTCAAACATGCAACTTCCCAATATTCCCATCCATCGCTTGATACATGCACAGGCTTCACCCTGATGTATTGAGGATTATAGAATATTCTTATCTCGGATTTTGTTTCTCTTGAGATTGGATGTTGAGCATGAACAAGAATAAAATCATGATGTTGTTCAACAAGTTTAACTCTTTTATCCTTTTTTATCTCTTGAACAAACTTTTTTTTATTCTCTTCAGAACCAGAGATTATGCCTCCGACAAGCAGATTTATTTTGTTAGCCTTAATAAAATTAGTATAGGGTACTGCAAAAAACTCCACATTAAATCTTTCACATGACGAACTATAAATATCTTCATCATCTTTTAATTTAAATCTGGCAATCCACATAAACCAACAATTGCCGGTTAGATATATAAATGTTACTCCTCCTACCATTACTGGCAATGACCTGATATGGGGCAATCTCTAAAACAATATCCTAATTCCAAAGAGTTTTATTTATCCCCATTACTGTATCCCTGAAATTATCATTGATAGTTGTATCTGGATTTTCGATTAATAATTCATATATGTCATTACCAATATATCTTTTCCATTGAGGATATAATTGAAAGAATTCATTTGTTTTGTTGGCAATTTTGAACTCTTCTTCAGTTAATTTAAATCGACATTCAGGTAATTTAACTTCCTGCCTGAAAGAATGTTCAACAGATTCTGCATATTCATGTTCAGGTCTGATAATATTAAACCCCCATCCATGATATATCAGGCTTGATATGCCATAAGCTTCAACCATTTCATGAATAACCACGGCCATTTGTTCATTTAAATTTTTGTCTCTTAAAGATTTATTAATATGATATATTTTCTGATCTGGGTCATAACTTGCATCTATCTCAACACCCTTAAATGATAATTTTTCAATTGGTTTTATCTCTGAAATCTCTAAAACCTGGTCTAAAGTATAATCTGGAGAGATTCTATGTGTTAAATGATAATAATTATCAACTAACCAGTTTCTACCCTCTTTAAACATATCTTCCCAGTAAGATTTATGATCTTGAGTAATGTCCATAATATATGGAAAAGAATAAGTCTTTAAATAATTTGCCATCCTAATGACTAGAAAGTAGTAATCTTTATAAATTATAACAGATTAATAATTTCATGAAAGAATATTATTTAATACTTGGGTGTCCAAAAGGTTATTCTTTTAAACAATCTGTTGAGGAGTTAAAAAGGGAAGGTGTTGAACCTGATTATATGGATAATCTAGGTCTTGCTCATCAATATCTACTTTGGGCTTTAGAAACGCCTAAAGAATTTATAGATAGAAAACCCGAATTTAAGGGAGAAAAAATATTTGCTATAAAAATAGAAAAAGGAAGAAAAATTCCTGGTGTAAGACTAATTCCGGCAAATGATAAAGATGGATTGTCATTATTATTATCACGAATGTGTGATAAGGAAAGTAGAATTGATGTTAGTGATTCTGAATTTTATGATTTAAGCAAATACTAAAATTATTTTTTAGAGAAATCCCCTTTTCTTAATTGAATTAAATAATGAGTATCATATCCTGCTGAAGTTACAATAACATCATCAAAATGCTGCTTACCAGCACTCTCAAACTCTTCAGCAGTGAATAAAGAATATTGAAATTCTGTCTTGTTTGTAAGTCTGGTGATTGATTTTAGAAGCTGAACAAGATCAAAATGCCTTTTTTCTTCTATTCTGGGCATAAGATATTTACTCCAATCTTCAACTGGATGTGCAATTACAACCTCGCCTTTATCCCCTAAGTGAGTTGATAATATTCCTAAACTTAATGACAAATCATGGTGATAAAGGCATCTGCAGGCTACAATCTTGTC
>JAGLGH010000401.1 GCA_023144115.1 Nanobdellota archaeon
CATATATATAGATATTTATTTCATGATTTTATGTAATAAGCCTTAAACATAAACATTTAAAAACACTAACATTATTATTATCGCATGCCAATCTTTAATAGGGTATCCAAGAAAAAGCTGATAGAGCTGAAGCAGTGGTATTCTGAACAGCTGAAACAGAAGGATAAAGAGATTGCTGAGCTTAAGTCTAAGAACAGTGCACTTCTGAAAGCTGCACTCAGTCAAAGCCAAAAGCTTGAGGATATGAGAATTAAATTTGAAAGCGCAGTAAAAAAAGCGAGAAAAGATAAATTTTCTTGATTTATTTTCACCAAAAAAGAACCTGGTATACATTTCTCCTCATAAAAAAAGGCAAGATATATAAAGCTCATTGATGTCAATATATCTTAGGTTGTAGGGGAGTGGTTTACAACCTTTCTTTAATTTTCTTATTAATTTTTAATATTAAGCTAAGAAATATAATTCTAATCTTCATACGCCTGATATATCACATGACCGCAGGACTTGCAGTGTGATGCGTCTGCATCATGATACCTAAGCCCGCAGTTTGGGCATGTTATATCCTTTTTTCTTTTATGTATCCATTCCTTAACTATCTGACTTCCCTGCCAGGGTATGAGGATAATGCCTGAAATGATCATGATTACTGTGACCATCCTTCCAGCAGTTGAGACAGGAAGAATATCCCCAAATCCCACAGTTGTCAGGGTTACGACAGTATAATAAAATGCATCTCCAAATGTATTAACTTCTGGATTAATTGAACTCTCAACCTGGAAAAACAATCCTGATGAAATAAAGAATATTAATAAGATTGTGATGGCAAGCCTTACTACCTTGAGCAGATGCACTGTGATTGTTCCGAAAAAGAAATGCGGGTCTGCTGTGAATCTAAGAAACCTGAATATCCTAAGCATTCTGAAAATTCTGATTATTTTTAGGAAGCCGATATTTAGCGGAAAAAATAGTGCAAAGATAGGCAATATCGCTATCAGGTCAATCACGCTGTAGATATCAGCTATGTGTTTCAGCTTGTTTCTTGCGCCGTATAATCTTGCAATATATTCAATGATAAAGAATGCGACAATCACGATTTCTATCTTGATCAATAACTGCCTTGTGCTCTCAGCTATGGGATATGTATCAATCACAAAGGTCGCGCAGACGATAAGATTCAGAATTATAATAAACATGTCAATAAGCTTGCCTGGAATAGTCTCGCAGTCAATCATTTAGGCACATATGTTTATGATGATGAACAAAATATTATTGGATATCAGGCTTCGACAATAATGCAATGCGCTAATCCTACAGCATATGAAAGAAAGCATTTAGATCTGAACCCATCATGGGATTATGTACAATTGAAAAAAATATTGGTTGATCCTGATTATTTAGGGCAAGGAATTTCTAATCAGTTACTGAATTTAAGTTTAGAATTAGCATATAAACATAATAAAGATTGGGTAGCAGATGTAAATTCATCAAATAATAGGATGGTGAATTTTCTGGCAAAATATAATATTTCAAAAAGATATGAATGGAAAACTCCTAGAAATACGACAATGAATCGGTTTGGGATATGATAAGAAGTAGATTAAGAGAATGACCTAGTGGCTTTGCCGCTATTCAAAATTTGCCGTAGAAAAATATATAAAGTAGAAAGAATCTTTTAGGACTAAAATGACAAAATATAATCCATTGCTGATGTTAATTATTATTTTATCTTTAGTTCCAAGCATATGTGGTGAAGAAAATAATTTGTCAGATGCATCATCAATAGCTAAATCAGAGGATTTATCTTCTGCCACAGAAGAAATAATATTTTCTTCTACAAAAATTTTTGCAAACGATTGGGAGGCAAATCTTGACAGGACAATAAGCCTGTTGGCTGTGGTTATCGCAGGGATTGGAGTTGCTGCAGGGGTATTTTCTGTAATTATTGCATTATTTATTGCTATAGCAAGTGGTATAGGTTATCATCTATATAAAACGTGGAATACAGCTAAAAAAGAGATGAAAAATGAGATAGATGTTGCCAAAATTGCTGTAAATGAAATAAAAGAAATTCAAAAAAGAGCTGAGAAAGAAATAAATGTGACGATAAGAACTT
>JAGLGH010000402.1 GCA_023144115.1 Nanobdellota archaeon
TGGGAAGAAAAGTATCAGATAAATCCACACGCCTTAGAATCTTCAAGTAAAAAGCAAAGATTAAAGCAGCAAATCCAGCCATGCTTATCATAACACCTATTGTTCCAAAAAGATGCAAAGGTCTTGATGAGTATTTCTGCCAGAACCATACAAGAAAGAGGTCAAGAAAACCCTTGATTACTCTCTTGAAATCATATTTTGTCTTTCCGTTTACTCTTTCCCTGTGGTTGACTTTAATCTCTCCTATCCTAAAGCCCTTTATGGCAAGCAGTTCTGCAATATACCTGTGCATCTCGCCCCTTAGATTGAAATCTTTAAAACACTCCTTTTTGTAAGCCTTAAGGCTGCATCCTGAATCATGCAGATGGTCCTTGATGACAAAATTGCGGAGATATCTTGAAATCTTTGAAAATAATTTTTTTGAGAAGCTATCCTTTCTATTATGCCTCCATCCAGAAACTGCATCATAGCCTTCATCCAGTTTTTTTAAGAGGAGGGTTATGTCTTTGGGGTCATTCTGCAGGTCACCGTCCATTGTTATAATTATCTTGCCTTTAGCATGTTTTATGCCGCAGTCAAGTGCTGCGCTCTGACCGAAGTTTTTTCGAAATCTCATCAGAGTCACTCCTTTCAGGCTTAACAGATCATCAAAAGTTCCATCTGTAGAATAGTCATCAACAAATATCACCTCGTATCTTTTGCCAAGACTTTGCATTACAGCCTTTATCTCATCAAACAGAATTCTGACATTTCCTTTTTCATTAAATACAGGAATAATTACACTATATCCTATTTCCTCATTTGATTTTTTAGTCTCCATTGGATATAAAAATTCCTATTATGACTCATTATTTCCCCTTAATCTGAGGACAAATTCTTTGTTATTAAATGTGAGGTTTAACCTTTAAACCAAATATCCTAATATTATTGCATATATTCCCCCAAGATTTTTAAGGATGATAATTAGCAGGTTAATAACAAAAGAATATAAAAAAGAGGAACATCAAATGAACTTTACAGGTATTAAATTATTAGTAATCGGTGATATTATGCTGGAATCAAAATATGCGATTCCTGCACTTGAGGAGTATCAAAAGAAAGTGCTATCAAAAAATAAAATTAAAAAAAATAAAAAAATCACCACTTAGGCTTCTTCAACACGAAATAAATAACTCCGCTGCACACCAATACAATCAGTACAAGAGTCAACCACTTCCAGTTTATCCAGGTGTCAGTATCAGAATCTTCTCCAGGAGGTATTATGACATCTTCCACAGGCTTATCAACAGAAGGTTCTGCAATTACAGGTGACGCCTCAACCTTAGGCGCAGACTCAGGCAGCTCTTCTATGACCTCAGGGACAACAACTGTTTTCGCACCTATAGCAAAATAGCTGAATCCTGGAACTGCAGCATCAAAGGTTATCATCTCTATACCCTCACTCACAATATTTGCCGCAAACTCCTGCCAGCCATCAGAATACCTGTATAGCCTTATGTCTGCCTTGTTTATGCCATTCTGCATAAGCCATGCTTTTTCAACCTGGAATTCAACCTTAACTGAAGAAAGGTCAGAATCAACAACATTTTTAGCCGCTATCTCAAGGTATTGGTAAATCTTTCCAGATGGCGCAGTTGATTCAGGGTTAGCCTTAAGCGAGGAAACCTTCATTGTAACTCTTGAAAGGTCTGCTTTTACAGCTGCATGAATCCCTGTTACTGAAATGTTTGCCTTGGAGATAGACATAGCTATAGCAGATCCTTTAGCAAGAGATGTCCACATTTGAGATGTTGTGGCAGTCGTGTTTGAGCTAAATGAAGTCCCTAAAGTGCTGCCTCCTGATGACCTACCACCTGAACTGCCAGATGACGATGTTGAAGAGTCTGAATCTGAAGCTTCAGGATCGCCTGAAGTCCAGACTGAGAAATCACA
>JAGLGH010000403.1 GCA_023144115.1 Nanobdellota archaeon
TGTTTTAATGTCTTTGAGTACAGTAATTGTAGCGATTAATGCCAGATTTTTGTCAATTAAGAAGTAGTTTAGAATCACAGCTCATTCAAATACGCAAGATGGCAATCCTACTGATACAAATTCTTTTTGGAATAATGAGACTTCAATAACTCTATTATTAGGAAATGTTTCTTCTATTTCTTGTAATCTCTCCCTTAGTTCATATGGGTCTTTAACGAATAATCCAAATTCTAGAAATTGATCACCTACATATTCAGCAAGAAATGAAACACTTTTATGATATGCTAAATAGTTAATGAGTTTTTGTTTTTCATCAATGTTTTTGTTTGTTATGAAAATACTATATTGATATAATCCTAATTTTGAAATATCAACAAAAATAGAATAATTTTCTATGTATTTGCTCGCTTCTAATTGTTTAATTCTTTGTGTGACTGCCGGGGCAGTTAAAGAAATTTTTCTAGATAATGCCACACTATCAATTCTTGAGTTAAGGGATAGTTCTTGAAGAATAATCTTATCTTTTTTATCAACTTTATAATCTATATGTTTTTTCTTATTTTTTATCTTTTGGATTATTCCCCAGTATTTTTCATAAAAAAATAATGATCTTCTATGGAGTGTGAAACGATGGTCAATAATTGCATCTTTGAATTTATCATATATTTGAAGAAATTTATTATCTAATTCTTCATTGGTCTTTCCTATTATTGAAAAACCAAAACTCCAAATCCCAGAAAGTTCTGCTACCCATGATACAAAATGTGTTTCTGTTAAAAATTGTTTGAATTCTTTTTGTTTTATTGCTTTAATATTGATGAAAATAGCTGCATCAATAAAACCCAGTTTTCTTTTATTGATTTCAGTAACAAAATCAAGAATTATTCCTCTCTTCTTTAACCTGTTTAAGCGATAGGTGGCAACTTCTCGTGAAACTTTCAACTTTCTGGCTAATTGCGTTAGGGAAATTCTTGAATTTATCATGAATATCCTTAATAGGTTTGTGTCTATGTTATCCATTGTATACATTATATAAGTCTAATTATATATAAACTTTACTATTGTAAATATTTATACCCTCAGTTTTATATAACTTAATAAATCTTCCCCCATATGATGAAAACAAAAAACACACTTGAAAAATTGATAGGTGATTGGAACATTTTGAAAGATTCATTTATCAGATATACTCTTGCTCAAACAACTCTTAATGGTGCTGTAATCCTATCTCAAACCAGAGGAGATTTTGTTGCAGCAGGAGAAGACGCATTTACAAATTTACCTTTTTTTGCCGTAGTTAATCTTGGTTATGCTAAAGGTGTAGATTATATGACAAGAAAACTTGGCAAATATGGGAGGATTGGGGCAAATGCATTTTCATTAGGTGTGACAGGGGCTTTCTATACTTATGCGCTAATGACCAATGATACAGACCCTGCTATCCCTTCAGCAGTTGCTGGAGCAATTGGAATAGTTTTGACAAATAAACAAGTCAATGAGATTCGTTCTCAGCAAGGTTACAATATTGAGGAGAGATCACTTGATTAGAAAATATATATCATGAGCGAATGCGATACTTTAAGAATAAATATTGAATAGGTAATTTTCTGATATTAAATTCCCAAACCCAAAAACTTTTAAACTTCAATCTATTCGTTCAAGTCAGAATAAAGAAGTAATTATTAGAATCATG
>JAGLGH010000404.1 GCA_023144115.1 Nanobdellota archaeon
GGAATCAGGATTTGATCTAGTTTTTGTTGGAACAGCCACAGACAGAGGTGAAGAAGTATTAGAGGCTTTGGTTAATGAGAATTATAAAAGATTATCTGAACTGCCAGGGATTTATTCCAACCTAGGGAATAGAAAAATAAGAAATTTAGGAGCCAGAAATTTCAGAAGAGAAAAATCAGAAAGAAAGAATTTTGTCAGGCAATGGAAATCAAGATTGTCAAAATATCAAAATTTTGTTGATGTTGATTTTAAGTTTATAGGTCGTCCAGACTTGATAACAGAACTTGATGCAGATTCAGCAGTAGAATATTGCTGTGCTATGCAGGATCTACCATATGAAACAGTTTCAAATCTTGTTAAAAGCAGGGATGACGTAGTTTTTGCTGCAGATCAGTTTTTCCTGGAAATTGGTTGTCCAAGAAGTTGTGATTTTTGCCATTCAAGCGGAAAAGGATTTGCAGAAAGAAATCTGGATTATTCTATTAAATTATTGGATTTTTATAAAGATCTTGGAGTTACTGATTTGATTCCAACAGATGATCAAATCTTTTTAAGAGCAATAAAAGATAGCAAATTTGCTCAACAATTAGTTTCTGTTTATCAACATGCAAAAGAATTAGGTTTTACATTTTTCTATGGAAATGGGGTTGAAACTTATTCCTTAGCTAAATTAGAAGAATCATCAAAAGAGGATTGCATTTCCAGGATATTATTAGAATTATTTGTTGAAACTGCATCATATGTTTATTTGCCATATGAAAACATTCAGGGTTTAACTGAAAATCCAAAAAAATCAAGATTACCAAAATTGTATAAAGGCAAGAGAGGGTTTGAACGAGTTTTAGGTTATCTGAATGACAATAAAAATGGATTAGAAGTTGGAACAAATATCATCTTCGGAGAACAAGTAACTCAGGAGGAGATTATAATGTACTATCAGATTATGGATCAAATTGCATCAAAATGTCCTAACCTAAATTTAAGATATAATGGTTTTTTTATGATCCCTAGTAATTGTGCGCCGCATATAGATTTGTATAGGAGAGAATATGATTTAACAATTGCAGATGAGCATCCAGAACTAAAGATTGTTAGCGTGCCTAGTTTTAGTAAAAAGACTGATCAACCTGCTAATTTAGAAAGAAAACTTGCATGGAATATTGAAGCAAGAAATAATTCTGCAACCAGAAGAAAATTAAGGGGAGGAACATATGAAATTAAAGAATTTTCAGATTAGAATTAATCCTACAATTAAAGAATTTGAACAGATGAAATATTTAGACCGCAGGATATTCAGGGAATCAGCTAGAAAGAGGTTTACTAAATTAGATAGTGATTATATTAATAAAAAGTATAAACAAGAAAGATTCCCAACAGAAGGAAATAATTTATTAGGCAAATTAATATTCAAATATTTAAAAGACAATATCGCTTATTTTAAAAGAAAAAAAGAGATAATACTGATGGACATCGGTGCAGCTGGGGGAGCTTTGACCACAATATTTGCTCTAAAGGCATTAAATCTTTTAGGGCTTTTAGATAAAACAAAAATTATATTGATTGATGTTGCTAAGAAAGCATTACACTCTACTTTAATAGGGGATTTTTTTCTTAGTGATTGTTTCATTGAAGAATATAATCTAAAAGGATTTGGAAATAATGGAAAAGGTGTTAAGAAATTTCTTTCTAAATCCCAATATTTTTGTTCTGATTTAATTAGTTTACCTAATGAAATAAATAATGTGGATATCTGCATAAGCGGATTTACCCACCATCACCTGAATATATTTGA
>JAGLGH010000405.1 GCA_023144115.1 Nanobdellota archaeon
CATTTAATCTATAATACAGGTCTTCTCTGAATGATCCCTTTTTTATCATATCTTCAAGATTTCTGCTGGTTGCGGCAATTATACGCACATTTACAGGTACAGGCATTGAACCGCCAATTACATCAACCTCCCTGTTCTGAATTACGCGCAACAATTTTGTCTGCATAGTAACAGGCATATCACCGATTTCATCAAGAAAAACAGTTCCTTTATCAGCCAAAAGAATACGCCCTTTTTTATCACCGGCAGCGCCGGTAAACGCGCCTTTTTTATAACCAAATAACTCTGACTCAAGCAGGCTGTCAGGTATTGCTGAACAATTAATCTTTACAATTGGAGCATTTACCCGTTTGCTTCGCTTATAAATAGAATCAGCAACCAGTTCTTTTCCTGTGCCTGATGCCCCTGTAATAAGTACAGTTGTATCAGACCCTGCAACCAGGTCAATCTTCTTATAAATCTCCAACATAGCAGGAGAAATACCAACAAGCTGGTCAAAACTGTAATGAGACTGAACCTCTTCTTTAAGGAGTGCGTTTTCCTGTAAAAGACGCTTTTTTTCCATTGCTGAAAACGCCTCAACCTGTATTGCCTGGCCTAAGAGCGAGGCAATAATTTTTAGAAGCAGCAAGTCTTCATCAAATTTTTTACCTTCAAAGGGCTTATCAACACTCAGCGCTCCCACAACTCCGCTTTTTATTGTAATGGGCACACAGATAAATGATAATGGTTTTCCTTTTTCCTTTCTTCTGGCTCTTGTTTTGTCAAGAAAATCAGGCTCTTTAAATATATTTTTAATAGCAACAGCTTCCCCTGTCTGAATAATTTTACCTGTAATGCCTTCGCCGGGTTTATAAATGCCTTTTTTTATTTCGTCTTCTGTCAGACCAACTGCAGTGGTTATTATATACTCCCGGCTTTCTCCCCTGCGAAGCACAATAGCGCCTCTATTCATAGACAATCGTTCCTGAAGTATTTCCATTATAGAAGTGAATTTATCTGAAAGACTGCACGCGTCATTAAGGATTTCAGCTATATCAAGCAGAATATCCTGGTACATAACTTTTATCTTAAGATGATCTATTATTGAAATCTTGTTGTATATCTGGGCAGCATTATTGGCAAGAATCATTAAAGTTTCAATATGGGATTCATTAAAAGCGTTTTTGCGCCTGCTATCCAGACTAATTACTCCTATTACTTTTCCCAGTGCAATCATTGGAATTGCCAGCTCACTGCTTATATCTCCTTTAATTGCAACATATATGGGGTCTGTATCAGTATCTTTACAGAGATAGGGTTTTCCCTCTTTTGCAACCCAGCCGGTTAAACCTTCGCCTATCCTTAATCGCACATCCTGTTTTATATGCTCTGTAAATCCACGGCAAACTTTTATATCCAGTAACCCTTCTTGTGATATAATCATAAGAGTTCCTGAAGTGGCATTTGTAAATTCAACGCACTTGTCAATCACAATATTAAGCAAGTCTTCATCAGAACCAGCTTCATGCATTTTTATCACAACACCTTGTAAAAATGTTAGTCCGTTTTCCATAAAATTATTCCTTTAAATTTAGTTACTACTCAGGTAATTTTTTTATAAAAAATTGAAAAAAGAATTTACAAAAAATTTATTTCATGCTATAAATTCGAACACTACTGTCCCAAAGAAATGGGTAAAAACA
>JAGLGH010000406.1 GCA_023144115.1 Nanobdellota archaeon
AATCTTTCTCTTTAGAATGATCCTTATCATGAGTTCCGGTTATTATCAGTATTTGAATATTTTTATATTTTGATAAGTCTTCTATTCTTAATTGACTATTATCAATATTTAGTCGTTCAAAAGTCAAAACTGGATGTCTCAATTGCAATGATGCTTTATACTGGTCTATGTAATCAATAGGAAATAGCTTGCTTTCTCCTATTAATTTCTTTGTGATAAAATCATCATCATTTTTTAGGGGACTATTCATATTCATAGAAAGGATTCCCCAATCCATCTTTACTTTTATAATATTATCTTTTCTTTGAACTATTTTAGGATTTTCTTGGATATTGCCCATCTCTCCTGGAGCAATAGCGATTATATTAGAAATTTTATCTCCTATCAGTTCTCCAATCTTCCAGCCGTATGGACCTGCCATAGAATGAACTAGAATAATCACTTTTTTCCCAATCATTTTGATTAATTCTACAAAAGCAGATGTCATAAAATCTCCATCAATAATCTCAAAAGGAACAAAGCCACTCTTTCCTATACTTGGCCAATCAGTTACGTATACTTCAAAACCCTGTTCAACAAAGAAGTATGTCCATCCTTTACGATAATCAGGAGTGCTCTCATAACAATTTCCGGTATGGGCTACACCTGTTATCATTACAATTGGAAAAGGATACTTAACCTTTTCAGGAGTAATCCTTTTGCAGTACATATTATATGGTTCTGGAATATAAAATTTTTTTTCTTTCATTTTGGTTTGGATATTATGCAATAAGTGAGGGGGCGCTTAATTCTATATGCACCACAATCTATAGTAAAAGGAAGTTGTTTTTTATCGAACCCTCTTTTGAATATCTTCTTTAATTCTGTGAATTGTTGTTTTGTTAATTTAAATCTGGAATCATATGATCTTGGAGAAAGCCAAGCTTGGATTTCTGTCAATTCTTTTGCAATATTAATTTTATAGCCTATTTTTTTGGAGTTATCAACTAATTCTTCTACAGAGGGGTAATAATTATTGGATTTACTTCTGAATACATTGTTTATTTCCTCAAAAAAATGATTATATAATTTTCCTTCTCCCTTATGCTGAGGACCATCGTGTAAAATTATCATAGTTCCACCAGGTGTTAAGCATCGGTAAAATATGTTTAGTAATTCTGGCTGTTCTTCCTGGCTAAAATAAGGAATGGCAAACCTGGCTGTTCCATAATTTATATATGATTCTGTTATAGGCTCTTTTGGCAGATTAAGCAGATCTTCCAGCACCGGGTGTATTTCGAAGTCCTGAGATTTTTGCATTTGTTCAATCCCTTCAGGATTTTTGTCAATATTGTAGATCTTCGCTTGGTAATCTTTTTTCAAAGATTCATTAATAGTTTTCATAACCATGCCGTCTCCACATCCAAAATCTGCCAATGCAAATGGGTTCTCTTTAGAACATGTTTCCAATATTGGTTCTGTAAATAATTTATTTATTAATCTTTTATCTGTATAGATATTAATCCATGAATCTTCCCATAAACCACTGCCCCATGAATCTATATCTTTGCTTGTTAATGTTTTATAAGGTTTTATCCCGTATTCGGTTTCATTAATATATTCCCTCATGTTATGCCCTCATTAAGCGGAATTTCCGAAAGATATTTAAACTTCATTAGTCTTAGAATAGACAAATGAGTTCCATAAAAGAAAAATTGAGTCAGATTGGGCTAGCGAAGGGACAGGCAGTTATTTATC
>JAGLGH010000407.1 GCA_023144115.1 Nanobdellota archaeon
TCGGTCATTCCCTGAATCCTTTCTTATCCCCAACTTCTTAGCATAATGCATCTAAACTAAAGCATCTCCATAATTTCAACACCCTTGGGACAAGCGTCTTTTGCAATGCTAACATCATAATCTTTAAATGAACGGGCAGGGCTTTCAACATTTTTTGCTCGTTCTACCTTAATAAGATCAAATAGTTTATGTGCCGGAGCATTGCCCAGTTTGTTTTCATGTTTAAAAACAATTAATTTCTGCACCGCCATTTCACCTCTCGCTGCCGAGCGGTCATGCTCAAACATATTCATCAACGCATTCCAAAACAATTCAAGATCCTCTTCAGTAAAACCGGTCTGATTGGCTAATGGCGCGGAAATAAATCCATGCGCGCGATAAAGGCCATAAGGGATATAGGTTTTTCTACCCATTGTCCTATTATCTCCATCTTGAGACTTAGCCTCTTTAGCAGTTTCAACTGCCATCCTTGTTATTGTCGCTTCTAATGAACAAATCGGCTCAACACTTTGACTAAAAGAAAACTGAACAGGCCCGCGAACCTGTCCACAATTATTATCTTTGGTTGACATAACCGCGCCAAATGTTCTAACATCAAAGAAATTTTGACACATCCAAAGCCGAGCCTTAGATATTTTGTTTTTCATATCTTTTTCTTCTTTCACTGCTTCGTATGCCGGAGCACGACGTTCAGTAAGAATCGCTTTCTCCTGTACATAAATGTTGAAATATTTTTCATTATTTTTAACCAATTCAACATAATTCCTAATTTTACGCTTCAAACAAACATCTGTAACAATTCCATGATTTGTTTCAGGATCAATCCTGGGAAGATTGCCGGCATCAGGGTCACCATTTGGATTGCCATTTTTCACATCAAACAACAAAACAAATTCATAACGGTTTTCAATAACTTTACTCATATTTATTCCTCCTCATTTAGCAAGCATTAAAAATTAATAGCCTATTTTCTACTAAAACTACTCATTAACTTTTTCCTCTTTGTCTTTTTTCTTAAATAAATCGTTTCGTTGATGATAATACCCAACCCAAAACAATCCTTGCTGTTTTAAATCCATATAATTAGGAAACCCTTTACTTTCTACATCTTCTATTATTTCTGCAGCAATTGACTCATAATACTGTCCAAATTTGGCTTTTTTATAGTGATGTGTTGCTAAGCCCAATAACCGAGGAAAAACACTTGCCGGTGTTGCAGAAGCAGATGTGGCAAAACGATCCTTGATAGTGGTATTTGCGTTAGGGATCGCATCTTGCTGTACTTTTTCTAACACAGCAAACAACCGGCCTAATAAATAAGCAATATCTTTTTTTTCTACATCTAAAGACATAGGCACCTCCTTTTTATAGTTCCGAATTAATACCGCCTTACAAATAGCGGCTCTAAGATAATTAATACGCTGATCTGCCCGGATACGATTTAAAACACCATTGAATAAATTACTTGGATAATGTTCCCCCTCCAATATAGACCGCATTAACGCTCCGCCTAAAAGAGGAGAAATATCTTTAGTTTCCCGAGCAGTTTCTTTTAGTAAATGCCAAATTCCGGGATTTAAGGGATATTTATCATGGCTCCTTTCCATT
>JAGLGH010000408.1 GCA_023144115.1 Nanobdellota archaeon
AGTTTCTCGAAAAGAATAATCTGGATAGTTTAGAAACAGGAAGATACGAACTGGATGGGGATAACCTTTTTGTGAATGTGGATGAATACATTACAAAGAACGAAGATAATTGCCGTTTCGAAGCCCATAAAAGATATGCTGATATTCAGTATTTGGTTTATGGAGAAGAAAAAATCGGGATTATAGCATTAAAAAATACAAAAGAAATAATCCCTTACGATAGTTTTAAAGATATCTCTTTTTTTTCCGCACCTCAGAATAATTACCGATTGGCAAACCCTGAAAAGTTTTTTATTTTTTTTCCGGAAGATGCCCATCGCCCATGTGTAAAAACAGACAAAAACAATAAAGTCAGAAAAGTAGTAGTAAAAGTAAGAATAGATTGAAAGAAGGTGAATCCTGAATATCTTTTTTATCAAGAATATTGTATTAGAAAATTTTAAAATATCAAAAAATTATATATTATGAAACTACCTTTAAGAGGAATTATTCCTCCAGTTATAACACCCTTACTCAACAACAACGAGATTGACGAACAAGGGCTGAAGAATTTGATTGAACATTTAATTACAGGCGGTGTACATGGTGTCTTTTTGCTTGGGACATCAGGTGAAGCCCCGAATCTTAGTTATAAGCTTCGTAAAGAATTTATAGAAAAAGCATGTACCCTTATAGATAAAAGAATTCCCGTGTTGGTGGGAATAACTGATACTTCATTTGAAGGCTCACTTGAAATAGCAGAAATATCTAAAAATGCAGGAGCCGATGCTGTTGTAATTGCTCCCCCTTATTATATCCCAATGGAACAAATCGAAATGGTCGAATATCTCGAAGACCTGGTTCCGCAATTACCATTGCCTTTCTTGTTATACAATATGCCCTCGTGTACAAAAATGCATATGTCGCTCGAAACGGTAAGAAGAGCTAAAGAATTGGGCGCTATTGGTATTAAAGACAGTTCGGGAAACGTGTCTTACTTTTATTCCCTTATTGAGGCATTTAAGGATTCACCTGAATTTTCAGTTATCGCAGGTAGCGAACTTTTTCTTCCTGAAACAATTATACATGGTGGCCATGGTGCAGTAGCCGGTGGTGCAAATATATTCCCTCGTTTATTTGTAGATTTATATGAAGCTTCGGATGCAAAAGACCTGGCAAGGGTTGCCAAACTACGCGAAAAGGTTATACAAATTGAGAACAGAATTTATAATGTAGGCAAATACACATCGAGGTATATTAAAAGTATAAAATGTGCTTTGTCCGTAATGGGAATTTGTAATGATTACGTTGCACATCCTTTTAGGAAGTTTGCTGAAAATGAACGAAAACAAATTGAAAAACATATAAAAGAACTTAATATATCATTCAATCAGAAAAATTTGAATAACTAACCTTATTAATACAAATATATGAAACTACCAGTTTTTGACCTTGTCGTTTTTATAATAATAACATTCGGGAATGTTTTGTTTGGAGCCAGTTTTTACTTCCGTAACAAAACAACAGCTCAATTTACTTCGGGTGGCGGAAAAATTCCTGCGTGGGTTGTTGGCATGTCAATTTTTGCAACTTTTGTAAGTAGTATTAGTTTTTTGGCTCT